>JBBJOX010000054.1:0-13052 GCA_037724245.1 Thermomicrobiales bacterium
GGTTGCCCAGAGCTGGGGACGGGCTAATCTGGAAAAGGGCGATCTCATCGCCTTCACCGCCATGGAACACCACTCCAATATCGTCCCCTGGCAGTTGATTGCCGAGCAAACCGACGCTGAAACCACGTATGTCGGCGTCACGCCTGAGGGACGGCTCGATCTCGAATCGTTCGATCGAGTCATTGCACGCAAACCCAAACTCCTGGCGTTGACACATGTCGGCAACGCGTTGGGAACCATCAATCCTGTCAAGGAACTCATCACCCGCGCGCACGACGTCGGTACACTCGTGCTGATCGACGGAGCACAGAGTTTGCCGCACATGGCCGTCGACGTGCAGGATCTCGATTGTGACTTCCTCGCCTTTTCCGGTCACAAGATGCTCGCACCGATGGGTGCCGGCATCCTCTACGGCAAGAAACACCTGCTCGATGCGATGCCTCCCTACATGGGCGGCGGCAGCATGATCCGCAAGGTCACACTCGAAAAGACAATCTTCGCCGATGTCCCGGCCAGATTCGAAGCAGGCACGCCATCAGTAGGTGATGTCATCGCCTTCGGAGCGGCACTGACCTACCTTTCTTCAATCGGGATGGATCGTATCCACGAACACGAGCAGCAGATGGTTCGCTACATGCTCGATGGATTGAAGACAGTATCCGGGTTGTCGATTATCGGACCCGATTCGACAATCGATCGCAGCGCCGTGGTCTCGTTCACGTTGGACGATGTTCATCCGCATGATGTCGCGGCAATTCTCGATGAAGACAATGTCGCAGTCAGGGCAGGTCATCACTGCGCCCAACCGTTACTGACCGAAATGGGTGTACATTCCACGACCCGCGCCAGTGCGTATCTCTACAACACACAAGACGATATCGATCGCATGCTTACATCGCTCAGCCGGGCGCAACGAGTCTTTCAACGGTCATAGCTGGGCAAACAGAGTATCTGGCAGACGAAACGGATTGAGACATGGCGGACGCAACCGACAGTATTTATCGTGAAATCATTCTCGAGCATTACCAGAATCCTAAGAACCGCGGCACGCTCGATCCGAACGACTATACCTACGAAGACGTCAATCCGCTCTGCGGCGACGAAATCCGGATCGATGTCCGGGTCAAAAATGATCGCGTCAGCGAGATTCGGTTCTCCGGTCGTGGCTGCGCAGTCAGTCAGGCATCGGCCTCGATCCTGACCGAAATGGTTGAAGGCAAGACCCTCGACGACGTCAAGTCAATTGGCAAGGATCAGCTCTTCGACGAAATCGGTATTCCTATCAGTCTCGCCCGCGTCAAATGCGCACTGCTCGGCCTGAAAGTCCTCAAAGCCGGCATCTACGGCCTGGACCACGCCTCAACTGAACTCGACGACATCTGACCGGAACTCGACATCGGGTACCACGCGCCCTTTGGTAGGCGCAGAGCTGGTCTCTACCATTCTCACTTTGCTTTCCGGGCTTGTCCCTGACCGAAACCTGACCATCAAATCCAACAGCGGGAACTTCCACCATGAACTTCGTCACCGTTGCCAAGTCCGATTTTCTCGAACCAGGCGAACTCATGTACGTCGAAGTCGACGATGAACCTGTCTGCCTGATCAACCTCAACGGTGAACTCTTCGCCATCAACGATGAGTGCACGCACGAGGATGCATCACTCTCCGATGGCACCATCGACGACGACATCATCGAATGCCCACTGCACGGCGGAGCGTTCAACATCCGCACCGGCGCTGCCGCCTCGATGCCAGTCGTCGTCGCAATTGAGAAATACATCGTCCGCATCGTCGGCGAAGACGTTCAGGTCGCCGTCAAGTAAGGTCATCTCCATCGATCCTCGGAATGCGCGATCCGTAGGGGGTTTCTCCGTGAGACCCCGCCGGGAACATTGCCCGATGGCGTCAATCGCGCACCCACTTCGATTCCCACCACGCTTGAGCCGGCATTCCGAATCTGCGCGACCATTCGATCATCGACTCGACATCGAGCCGTGTCCTTCGGAAATCGACATCGGTTTCGCCGGTTTCCACAACCGACAACACCGCATATTCAGCCCAGTTCACGTTCGCATTTACCACGAGATCATGTGTACCCGGCCCAATTCCTGGCAGACCGACACTCCCCGGATTGACGAAGGTTGTGAATCCCGCCACACGCTCCAATTGCACATGGGTGTGTCCACCGCAGGCGATGGCGGGTCCAGGTATCGGTAGCAGCTCGATCAATACAGACTCCGGAGTCGCTGCTGATATCACGTGATCGTTCGATGCCGGTGAACCGTGAAACACCAGCAGGTGACGATCGTTGGACACTGCGAACATTTGCGTCATGGGCATAGCATCGAACCAGGCCAGATCACCTGCCGTCAGTTGATCCAGACTCCAGGCTGCAAGCTCACGAAGTTCCGGCGTTTCGCTTTCCCGCAGTTCAGAATCATCGAGCCGATTGACGAGCCAACGGTCGACATTCCCCAGCACGACGAAATCGGCACATTCACGGACGAGCCGGGTAGCGCCTTCCGGATCGGGTCCCAGGACCGCAATATCCCCGAGGCACGCAATCAGTTCACACTCGTGGTCCGCCAGTTCATCCAGAACCTGCCTGAGTGCGAAGCTGTTGCCATGGATATCGGCGATCAACCCAATCTTCACCGCTCAGTCCGGAATCACGATCGAGTCGAGTCCTTCCTCCGGTGATGGGAACTGTGGATTCATCTCCTCCAGCGTTTGAGCAACGATTTGCGTGATCGCAACATCACGAGCCCATTTACGATTCGAAGGAATAACGTACCACGGTGCCAGCTCTGTTGAGCATTTGGAAAGAGCATCCTGGAATGCTGTCTGGTAGTCGTCCCACCTGGCTCGATCGTCGAGATCGCCACTGTTGAATTTCCAGATTTTCGTCGGATCGTCGAGTCGGGCCTGAAGTCGTTCCTTTTGCTCTTCCTTCGAAATGTGCAGGAAAAACTTGATGATCCGGGTGCCGTGCTGGCTCAGAGTTCGCTCGAAGGCATTGATCGCGGCAAAGCGGGGACTCCAGACCGTTTTCGGAGCGATCCCGTGAACCCGAACCACGAGGACATCTTCGTAATGCGACCGATTGAATACGCCGATCATGCCCTTGCCCGGTGTTGCCTTGTGAATGCGCCTAAGAAAATCGTGCTCCAGTTCTTCCCCGGTCGGTTGCTTAAACGAGTGGACGCGAAGTCCTTGCGCGTTGACGCCCTTGAACACACGCTTAATCGCGCCGTCCTTGCCCCCGGTGTCGGTGGCCTGCAACACGATCAGCAAACTCTGCCGCCTCTCGGCGTACAGCCGGACCTGAAGCTCGTCGATCCGCTCCCGTAGCCTGTCGAGTTCCGCCCTGGCGGCTTCCTTGGTTCCCAGGGAACCTGTCGAATCCGGATCGATCCGGCCCAGATTCACCTTGCTGCCTGGCTTGACAAGATAGGGGGACGACGACATGGTACAAGCACTCCTTGACTGACGGCTGAACCGGAATTGCCCGGTATTGTGCCACGCGACGGCGGATCGAACAGTCGTCGATAGTGACAACGATGAAATGGAGTTCGTTCCCATGACGTCCATCATGACTACGCTAGGCGAGATGACATCTGATCAACTCGGCCGCGTCCTGCCACACGAGCATCTCTTCGTTGATCTTCGCACCTGGGATCAGCCCGGGTATGGCGAAGCTGATCCCAGCGAGGTGGTCTCGGTGATGACGCCGTACGTCGAGGCAATCCAGGCACAGGATGTAACGCTTCTGGTCGAACCTGGAAGCATCGGCGTGGGCCGTCGTGCCGATATTCTCCTGGCAATATCCAAGGCGACCCGCCTGCCAGTCGTCGTTCCGACCGGAGTCTATCGCGAGCCGTGGCTACCACCCTGGATTCGCGACGCCACCGAAGCATCGCTGACCGAATTATTCGTTTCAGAGTTGAATGAACAGATCGAGGGGACCGGGGTGCGTGCCGGCTGGATCAAGGTTGGCTCGACCGACGAAGGAGTCACCGATGCCGAAGCCAACGTGCTTCGAGCCGCAACGGCAGCGTCGCTGGCGACCGGTGCCGTGATCGGGAGCCACACCGTTCGCGGTGCCGTTGCCCGCGATCAGGTCGACATCATCGAATCATGTGGTGGCCGGGCAGATCGGTTTATCTGGATTCACACCCAGAACGAACCCGATCTTGCAATTCACCTTGAACTCGCGGTCCGCGGTGTCTGGCTCGAATACGACGGCATAGGCGATCCCGCGAAAGACGACTTCTTTCTGGACCTGACAATGATGGCACTGGATGCCGGGTTTTCGCGCTCGATCCTGCTCAGTCAGGATCGCGGATGGTTCGATCCGGCGCAGCCAAGGGGTGGCACACCGAAACCATTTACTCACCTCTACGAAACATTCATCCCGAAGCTTCGCGATCGCGGCGTCGACGATGCGACGATCCATCTCCTCACCGTTGATAACCCGTTCCGCGCCTTTTCCAGATGATCAACCGGTCCCGTCATCCTAAGCGGTGGCTGCAGAGGTTATCTCTGCCACGGTCAGCGAACGCGAAACCTCGGTCACGGAGAAATTGACTTCCCTGAAACTGTGCTGAAACATCCTGTCAATCGGGCATAACAAAACACGATGGTTGATTCAACCATCGCGTTTCCGAGGACGTTTTTTGTGAAATGTCAGTTCATGTGTTGCCTGTAGAAAACCTGAAAATCAGGTCGTCACCGTCAACAGAATGAACAGAAACATTGCGACCAGCCCCACTGTCGCCAAGCCTCGTACAAGCAAATCCTCACGTGTCAGGATATCTTGCGCGCGTCGCTCGTTCTCTGTCATGACTACCAGTTCCCCTTTGCCACAGCCCACCATCAACATTCGCGAGAAAAATTGACCAGCAATCGGGTTGCGAATCGTGTACGGACGCTCAAGTGCAGGGTGAATCGCGCTTCCCTCAAAGCTCGATTACCGTCGAGTGTACGTACTTTCAGCACGCTCTACATCAGAGAATAGTCTCCCTGATGTCGCTGTGTCAATAAAACGTTTGGTGTGCAGGTTTCGTTTCCCGGTCGAACAACAAGCAAACGTGATTCCGTGCCTGCGAACGTACGCAGTTTCACCGGAAGAGCGCCCGGTTCTGACATCACTTCCGACACAAATACGTCCGTACACTCCGCTCTGCGTCTGTGGTCGTTCGACGAATCTGCGTTGACACAATTGTCAAACCAATCCTTGCCATCGTCCAATGTTCGGGTAGTATCCGAAGACGACGTGACCCGAACGAATCGATACCCGGAAACCTGAAGGGAAATGACATCATGGCGTTCAACGGACTCGGGATGCATCTTGGGAATCTGAGCCGAACCTCCACTGCCGAATCTCGCTCGATCAGCCCGGAAAACTTCCGGGGTGAGAAGGGTGGCGGAGGCCAGGCGACCGAAGGAACTGGCGCACGATCCGCCCGTGAACTCGGTCAGAGCTGGAAGGTGTCGCCGAGCATCGCGATCGAACCGGGCCAAACGATCACCATGGCCGAAATCGAAGGTTCGGGAGCGATCCAGCACATCTGGCTGACTGTGCACCCAACCCAATGGCGCCGCCTGGTCCTTCGTATGTACTGGGATGGTGAGGAGACGCCATCAGTCGAAACTCCGATCGGTGATTTCTTCGCCAGCGGCTGGTGCGAGCGATGCAACATCTCGTCGCTCCCGATCGCGGTCAATCCTGCCGGCGGGTTCAACAGCTACTGGGAAATGCCCTTCCGCAAATCGGCGCTGATCACTGTCGAGAACATCACGCCCGATCGCATCCCGGGCTTTTACTACTCAGTCGATTACGCCCTGACCGACGTGCCCGAGGATCTGGCGTATTTCCACGCGCAATGGCGGCGGTCGAATCCTCTCCCTTACATGGAAGACCACACCCTGCTCGATGGTGTGCAGGGCGTTGGCCAATACGTTGGTACCTACATTGCCTGGGGAGTCAACAACAGCGGCTGGTGGGGTGAAGGCGAAATCAAGTTCTACATGGACGGTGATGTGGAATGGCCCACCATCTGCGGTACGGGCACCGAGGACTACTTCGGAGGAGCCTGGAATTTCGAGCATCCAAAGGGTGAATACGGAGAGTTCTCCACTCCATTCCTTGGTATGCCGCAAGTGCTCAAACCCGATGGCCTCTATCGGTCGCAGCAACGCTTTGGCATGTACCGCTGGCACGTTCAGGATCCAATCCGGTTCCGCCAGGATCTGAAGGTAACAATTCAGGCGCTGGGTTGGCGCTCCGCCCTCGAGGACGCGAAACGGTATCTGCCACTCCAGGACGATATCGCCTCGACCTCATTCTGGTATCAACAGGAACCGCATGCACCATTTCCGAAACTTGGCGATCGAAACGAACTCGAGGTCATCTGACAGGCAGGAACACGAACGCAATGACAGAAGCAACGAAACGCAAAGTCCTGATCACCGGAGCCGGAGGCAAGATCGGCTCGGATCTGGCTCTTTCACTCGGCGATCGCTACGACCTGCGATTGCATTACCGGACGCTGCCTTCAACCCTGGTGCTTGAGGATTCGGTCGCAGCGGACATTCGACAGCTCGATCAGATGCACTCGATTATGCAGGGTGTCGACACGGTGCTGCATCTGGCCGGTGATCCTTCCGTACCTGCTTCGTGGGAGAGTGTCTACACCAATAACATCGGCGGAATGTACAACGTTATGGAAGCGGCCCGCGAAGCCGGAGTTCGCCGGGTCGTGTTCGCATCGACCAATCATGTCATGGGCATGCACGATGTGAAGGCAGACTGGCCCGTCTACAACTCGATGCCGCAACGTCCCGATTCGTACTATGGGGTGTCCAAGGCGTTCGGCGAGGACCTCGGACGGTACTACTGGGATCAGTGGGGCCTCGAATTCATCGCCCTCCGCATCGGCTGGTATCTGCACGATCTGAGAGCTGCCAGCGGCGAAGTCGGTCTGGCGATGTGGCTGAGCCAGCGAGATTGCGACCACGCCTTCACCTGCGCTATCGAAACAGCTGAGCAGTACGGAGTGTTTTACGCAATTTCGGATAATCCGAATCGTCGTTGGGACATCACCGACGCCCAGCTCAAGATCGGTTACCGACCACAGGACAGCTGGGTGCGTGCCCTCGAGGTTCCCGAAGGCGTCGAGCCTGGCTCGCGGGCTCCCGGCGAACGCTGGGGTACCGAGAAGTGGGACGAATAAATTACGAGCCTCGCACACGCTCATCGCAGGGTCTTTTCCCTGCCGTAGTCGAACCGCTCGATACCTGACGCAGAACGCCGAACTACCTCTGAGTGGTAGGCGCATAGCTTGTCTCTGACACAGTCGCCGTCCAGCCTGTCTCGGTCACGGACAAGCCGATGACCCTACTGCCGAAGACCGCCGATCTGCCTCGAAACGGTAGGCGCAGAGCTTGTCACTGCTGAAGTCGCTGTTCGAGTCGCCTCGATCGCGGACATCGCTCACGCTTGACTTTCGCCTGAAATCCCGGCATCATCGAATGAAAAAGAACATCCGTTCGTTTTTCACTCGGTTCGGCAGTGTTTCTTATTTATGCCTCTCTTATGGAAGAGCATTGCCCAATCTGCGATAGTAGGAGGTCGGGCTTGACCTTCGCGCCAGCCCAGGTTCTTCCCACCACGGTTTCCACCGCAGCACTCATCGAGGTACGACGTGGCATTTTTTGCTCAAGGGTCCCCTGCTGAACCAAATGTCTCGTCAGAGTTCAGTGTCGAGGGTGAGTACTCGTACAATCGGTCGTCACCTGTTCGATGGATCTTCTCGCACATTAATCGCGTCCGCATTCCGTTCATTGCATTCCTCATCACCGGCCTGATCGCCACCTTTCTCAACGCACTGATTCCTGCTTACACCGGTCAGGCCTTCGACGATGTGCTCGGCGATAACGCCGACCCTCGAGGCGCGTTGTTCACCGTTGCGATGGTGCTGCTTGTCATCGTTGTCCTGCGAGCGGTGTTCGACACCGTCGCCCGGTTTGCAATCGAGGTCTCGGCCAAGCGGATCGAACGCAACGCCCGGCAGGAACTCTTCGTCAGCCTGCTCGGCAAGAGTCAAACCTTCCACAACCGACAGCAAGTCGGCGATCTGATGGCAAGAGCAACGAACGATGTACGCCAGCTCAACTACATGATGTCGCCAGGCGTCGATCTGATCTTCGATTCGATGACCGCACTCGTCGCACCATTCATCTTCATTGCTTTCATCGACTGGCGCCTCTTGCTGGTCCCAACGATCTTCGTCGTGATTTTCTATTTCATGCTCCGCGATTACATGAACGAGTTGAATCCGGTTTCAACGAACCTTCGCACGCAGTTCGGTGTCGTCAATGCCGGATTGAACGAGGCCGTTCGCGGCATCGAAGTGATCAAGGCGACAGGTCAGGAATCGCAGGAGCGCCGGCGCTTCGATCGCAACATCCGTCTCTATCGGGATTTCAACGTTGCCCAGGGTCTGGTTCAGGCCAAATATCTGCCGACGTTGCTGCTGGCTGTCACGATTGCGGGGGCAATGCTGCATGGCATCTACATGGTGCGCGCGGATCAACTGAGCATCGGGCAGCTGATCGCCTACATGGGACTGATTCAGCAGCTGGGATTCCCCACATTCATCTCGACCTTCTCCTTCTCGATGGTGCAAATGGGTATCGTCAGCTCGAAACGCATTCTGCACCTGATGACGCAGGAAACCGAGCTCGACCAGAACTCCGGCGGGCACTTCGCCCCAGTCACCGGCCGCATCACCTTTGACGACGTTTCGTTCAGCTACGGTGGTCCCGACGTGCTGAAGCACGTCAGCTTCGAGGCGGAACCGGGACAGGTCATTGCCATCGTTGGCGAAACCGGCTCCGGCAAATCAACGATGACGAAGCTGGTTAACCGGATCTACGACGTGAGTGGCGGCACCATCTCGATCGACGGTGTCGATGTGAAGGAGTGGAATCTCGACTCGCTGCGATCCCAGATCTCGACGATCGAGCAGGACATCACACTCTTTTCCAGAAGTGTTGCCGAGAACATCGGCTTCGGGCTCGGCCAATCCGCCGACCGTGAAACCATCGTTCGCGCTGCCAAAGATGCGCAGGCCCATGAGTTCATCGTCGCACTACCCGAGGGTTATGAAACAGTCATCGGCGAGCGCGGTATCACCCTCTCGGGTGGTCAGCGACAACGCCTCGCGATTGCCCGGGCTCTCCTGACAACTCCGCAGGTCCTGATTCTCGACGATTCGACAAGCGCGATCGACAGTGCCACTGAGGATGAGATTCAGCGCGGTATCAAGCGCATCCTTGAGGGCCGAACGACGCTGCTGATCACGCATCGGCTGTCCCAGATTCGCTGGGCAGATCGGGTGTTGCTGATTCGCAAGGGTGAACTGGTGGCCCAGGGAACACACGACGAGTTGCTGGAACAGTCCCGGCTCTACCGGCGCATCTTTGCCCATTACGATGAGATACAGACCGTTCCGGATCACGATCCGGTCGTCGTCGGTACAGGAGGTCAGAACTAGTCATGGGTTTCATCATGCACGGCCTCGATGCCGAGGACTACGATCGCAATTACTCTGATCGCGAATTGCTGGGTCGCGTCCGCGACTATTTCCGCCCGGCCGCCAGCAGCATGGCCATCGTCGCCATCATGATCGTGCTGAACTCGACAGCAAGTCTGGTTCAGCCAGTGCTGACGAGTTGGGGCATCGACGAAATCATCGAGAACGACAACATCAACGTGCTCTGGATCGTCTCCGGAGGACTGCTGCTGGCCGGGGTTCTCGCCTGGGGATTCAGTTTCATTCGCCAGTGGATGACCGCGCGCATCGTCGGTAATGTCGTCATGAAGCTGCGGCAGGATGCCTTCGAAGCCGTCATGGTGCGCGATCTTTCGTTCTTTGACACCAACTCGTCCGGAAAAATCGTCAGCCGTGTCACGTCCGATTCGGATGACTTCGCCAATGTCGTGACGTTGACGATGAACCTGATCAGCCAGATCCTCCTTGTCGTGATCGTGGTTGCAATTTTGTTCGCCCGGAACGTGCAACTGGCACTGGTGGCAATTTCGATCACGCCAGTCTTTTTCCTGATGGCCATTGCCTTCCGCCGCATCGCCCGCGAATCGACACAGCGCGCCCAGCGATCGACCGCCAGAGTCAATTCGAGCATTCAGGAAACGATGAACGGCATTGCGATTGCCAAGAACTTCCGGCAGGAGCGCCGACTCTACGACGAGTTTCTGCCAGTCAATCAGCAATCATTTCAGGTCTCACTGCGTCAGGGTCTGGTCTTCGCGGAGATCTTCCCGGTCCTCTTTTTCGTCGCTGGTCTAGCCACGGTCGCGCTGGTTTACCTCGGTGGAATACGCGCTATCGATGGCACGATCTCTCCCGGAGACTGGTTTCTCTTCTTCCAGAGCGTGATGCTTTTCTGGATGCCGATGACCAGCATCGCCTCGTTTTGGTCGCAGTTCCAGCAGGGGCTGGGCGCGTCTGAGCGGATCTTCGCGCTGATCGATGCCGAACCCGAAGTTGTGCAGCTGGCGACCAACGATCCCGGCAAGCTGAAAGGCGAAATCGAGTTTCGGGACCTCTCCTTTGCCTATGAGGAAGGATCGCCCATTCTCGCCAACTTCAATCTGCACATTCCGGCTGGCGAAACCATGGCTATCGTTGGTCACACTGGCGCGGGCAAATCGACCCTCGGCAAGTTGATCACGCGATTCTATGAATATCAGGGTGGCGACATCCTGATCGACGGCACCGACATCCGCACCTTCGATCTGCCCGAGTTCCGCCGGCAACTGGGTATGGTGCCGCAATCCCCGTTCCTGTTTTCAGGAACCGTCGCCGATAACATCCGTTACCCCAAGCCAGATGCAACCGACGCCGAAGTCGAGAGCTGCGCAAGATCGGTTGGCAATGGCGACTGGATCGATGTGCTTCAGGATGGATTGCAGACAGAAGTCGGCGAGTACGGAAGATCGCTTTCGATGGGGCAACGGCAACTGGTTGCGCTCGCTCGCATCCTGATCCAGGATCCGGCCGTAGTCATTCTGGATGAGGCGACGGCCAGCGTTGATCCATTGACCGAAGCGCAGATTCAGGAAGGGCTGGATGTCGTGCTCGCAGATCGCACCTCGATCGTGATCGCCCATCGCCTGTCGACGATCGAACATGCCGACCGAATCATCGTCCTCGATCACGGCTCGATCGTCGAGGAAGGGACCCACGCATCGCTGATGGCCAGAGGCGGTCGCTACTGTGAGGTCTACAACACGTATTTCCGGCACCAGTCGCCTAACTATGTACCAGGCGAAGGGTTCGTTCCGGTCAGCGCTTGATATAACCGGTACATCTCACAGGAAACGGTCAGTCGGGCAATCCGACTGACCGTTTCGCTATAGGCAATATTGCATTGTTCGATCGCGTGGCAGATGCCTGACCTGTACGCGCTATTGCTGAACCAGCCGGCAAATCCAGTTCCATCCCGGATAGGCAATGTTGGCGACCGGTTGCAAGGAATCCGGAACACTCCACGGGCTGCACATATCGAACACCGATCGTTGATCGCTGACCTGTTCGCGAGGCGCGGCAGGGACTTCCTCAGTCGTAAACCCCTGGGCGAACGGCACTGCCAGTGCGACGATCATGGCAAGCAGAATCACTGTTCCGATGACGCGCTGGCGCAACGACGAAACATCGTCCAGCACGATAATATTGTTTTCCTGTTGATCCACGGTAGCCCACTCCCCGCCAGATCCTGCGCCGCTGTCACACTCCCTAATGAGTCTGACAGCGGACACCGAGGATGCTGATGTATCGAGTGTAACGTTCGCACAGGTAGTTTGTGGTACTTCCCTGTGAACTTTTCGTGAATTCGCTGTGAAGGGGTTCCATCCCGATTTTTCACAGATGCTCTGGCCGGGTACCACTCAGACGATCATCTGCCCGGCATACCCGTCGTCTATCGAAACAACCACCCCAGGATCGTGACAATTTCGCCACAGATGCTTCACCGAATGTCCATCTGCCTCCGCGGTTCTGCGTGTACGATGGAATCCGGGTCAAGGATGACCACGAATCGACCGCGACACATCGTACGTCCGGCGATGGCACCAGAGTTGGTGCATTGAAAGAAAGAGAAACTCCATGGCAGGTCTGCTCAACGGCGACAAGGAATGGCACCACCCACTCATCATTAAACCAGCCAGCGGGTTCAGCCGCCGTCATTTGCTCGGAATTAGTGGCGTCACCATTGCCGGACTGGCAACGCTGCCGAACTTCGCTGGCGTTAGTGCTTCTCAGGCAACACCCGGAGCCACGCCCGACGTGATATCCGGTGAACCTGAAGCAGTCGCCTTGCTCCGTGACGCTGTCAGCGCAATGACGGCGCTGGAAACGTTCCATTTCCTGGTCGAAACAACGACAGGAACCACCACGTTCATGGACATCCTCGAGATCGATCAGATCGAGGGAGATATCCGTCGACCGCTCGATTTCCAGACAACTGTCAGTGCCCGACTCTTCATGTCAACGATCGAAATTACGGCAGTCGGGATTGATGGCTCGATCCTGATCGAGGACCCCACCTCGGAAACGGGTGAGTTAATCAGTGTTGGAACTGATGGCGCGACCCTCAGTTTGCTCAACCCCGATGTTCTCTTCCTGAGTTCTGTCGGCTTCCTGCAAAATACGGCGCTGGCTGGCGAAGAGGATTTCGAAGGCGAATCAACCAGGAAGATTTCAGGTACCGTTTCCTTCCCGGATCTCACCGATCAGTTCGTCAACGATGAGCAACCGCTACCCGCCGAATTGTCGACCGAGCCGGTCGAAGTTCAGGTCTGGATCAATCAGCAGAACCTGATCCTTGGCGTCGAGTTTGCCGGTCCGGTGTTGAGCATTGAGGAATCGAACGTGGTCCGATTGATCACGTTCTCCGCCTTCAACGAACCGGTCGAGATCACGGCGCCTGAAGTCTGAATTAGATACTCGGCGCGCATAAGGAAAGAA
>JBBJOX010000055.1:0-4080 GCA_037724245.1 Thermomicrobiales bacterium
AGGCTTCGCCCTCGCCGGATGGCGCTGCGGCAGACGCCTCGACCAGTGACAATGTGCCATCCATACCGGCCTGCGCATGTCCTGGGACCGAGCAGTAGAAAACATGATCCCCCAGCGGTGCATCGGCAGGGACGGTCCAGGAAGCAGACTCGCCACCATTGAGAAGGGGTATCACCTCGCCGCCGAGATCATCGACAACGAAGTTGTGCTGAACAACACCAACGTTCGTCATCGTGATCACGGAACCGGGACTGGCCGTCAGCTGCTCAGGATCGTAGCGAAGGGTATCCAGTGATTCGACGGTGACTTCCTCTCCAGCTGGTGCTTCAGCACCTCCGCCAGTGCCGGCATCCTCTTCCTCACTGACACCACCGGGAGTCGCCATATCGGCGAGCGTCGGTGGGGCACCAGGAACATCGGTAATCTGGGTAGGCTGGATGGCAACTTCGTTTCCGACTTCATTGCCACAACCGACAACGGCAACTGACGCGAATCCGCCAATACCGAGCAAGGAAAAACGTCGACGATTCAATGTGCTCATGTGCGTAACGTGCCTCCAAATGACATGTGTGACTGCTCTGCCTCGACGATGCGTAGACAGATCGACACGACTTCATTATTCGAACTTCCATTGACTGCCGACCGTCTGAAACTCTTCCTGAGTCGGCGTCTCGCTGTTCATTTCATTTGAAACGAATGCGAAACTCATTACCTGTAGTCTAACGCGGTACGCCATGTCACGTGGGCGCGGACGGGTATTGCACCCCGAATTTAGCCCGGAAAAGGTTCCTGCATGCATCAACCACTCCAACACCGCATCTTCTCGGGCGAAATCGAAATAGCCGCCACCGAATATCCCGGTAATGGACCGTTGGTACTGCTGATCCACGGTATCGGCAGCAGCGGTGCCGGCTGGGACAACATCATCCCCGCCCTCAGTGTCTCCACGACTCCGGTCACGATCGATCAGCGCGGTCACGGTGCGTCCGGGCATCCGGACAGCGGCTATCTGTACGACGACTACATCGGCGATCTCGATGCTGTCCTTGCTCACTTCGATATCGAACATCCGCTGATCGTCGGACATTCGCTCGGCGGAATCGTCGCCCTCTGGTGGGCCGCCCGCTATCCGGATCGCGCCGCTGCACTGGTAATCGAGGACAGTCCGCTTCGCAGTGGCGAATCGTTTCGTCCCGCCTTCGAGGGTTGGCTCGCGTTCAACGCGCTGACTGAGGTCGACGCGGCGGCACGTTACCGCCAGGAAAACCCGGACTGGCCCGATGAGCTTGTTGCCTTGAGAGCCAGGCAAATCACCTCAACCGCTCGCGGGGTTTTCTCCGAACTCTTTGCCGACTCGATCGCCCACCAGGGGGTCGACCGGATCGCAGAAATTGAAGGCGTCCAATCTCCAGTCCTTCTGATTCATGGCGATATCGAAACCGGCGGCATGGTTGTCGCCGACGACGCCACGGCGTTGAAAACGCGATTGCCAAATGTCGCACTCGCCCATATACCCGGCGCGAGTCACCGCATCCACGCTGAGCGCCTTGAAGAATTCGTAACCCTCACCGTCGACTTCCTGAAACGCCACACATCATGACCATGTTGCGCGCCATCCTTCTCGATTTTTACGGCACGCTGGTCCATGAAGACGATATCAACATCGCCGAAATTACGGCCTTGATTCATGCCAACGCTGAGACTGAATGTACGATCGAGGAGGTCTCGCGCTTCTGGCACGATGCTTTCTTCCGCCGGAGTGGTGTTGCAAACGGAGTCGATTTCGTCTCCCAGCGCGAGCTGGGTATTCTGGCGCTCGAGGATACTCTCGCAGCATTTCGGGTACCGCTCGATGCGGAAACGATCATTCAGCCGCAATTCGCGCACTGGATCGCGCCACCGATCTTCGATGACACCATCGCCTTCCTGAACCTTGTTGGCGAACTGGGTCTGACCACGATCGTCGTCTCGAATGTCGATCGGGTCGACGTCGAAGCGGCTATCCAGTTTCATCGTTTCTCATTCGATGACCTGATCACAAGTGACGATGCCCGTGCCTACAAGCCTCGTCCCGAAATGTTTCGGCTGGCACTCGATCTGGTCTCGGCAGAACCGCGCGATGTTCTCCACATTGGAGATTCGTTCGGCAGTGATGTACGCGGGGCACAGGCAGCGGGAATCCCGGTTGACTGGCTCAATCGAACTGGACGTGTTTTGCCAGCCGGACTTCCGCCCAATCACGAATTGCGAACCCTGGACGAACTTCACGAAGTTGTTCTCGGTTTAGCCTGCTGACTACCAATATTCGTGGGGGAGTTCTTTATGAGCTCCTGATGCGCCCGAAAAATCCCCTACGACTTGACAGCACAACAAAAAGCGCCGCCCCCAATGGGAGCGGCGCTTTTCTGATGCTTCGTAGGGCGTGCGTCGGGAGAAATTAGTCCCGGCTTCGCATGCCACTGACCATCATCACGTAATAGAGAAGTGTCAGCAGCGATGCGGCGAAACCTGCGATGTAGGTCCAGGCAGCAGCGTCGAGAACCTTGGACACACCCTTGCTCTCTTCACCACCGGCTACTCCGCCATCAACCAGTCCAACCTGAACCAGTGCGGCCTTGGCCCGACGCGTCGCGTCGAACTCGACCGGCAATGTCACCAGTGCGAACACAGTCGCCAGAGCAAAGAGCCCGACACCCAACCACGCCAGCTGCGGCTGATTGATAATGATGCCGAGGAAGAGCACACCGAAACCGACATTCGAGCCGATACCGACAGCCGGAACCATGGCAGTACGAGCCTTGAGTGGACCGTAGGCCTTTGCGTGCTGAATCGCGTGTCCAGCTTCGTGGGCGGCGATGCCAATTGCGGCGATCGAAGGAACGCTGTAGACGCCCTCGGACAAGCGAAGAATACGAACTCGTGGATCGTAGTGATCGGAGAGCTCGCCCTTAACTTGCTCGATACCAACATCCTGGAGACCCTGGCTATCGAGAACACGACGTGCAGCCTGGGCACCGGTGATTCCGGCACTGTTCCGCACCTGCGCATACTTCTTGTAGTTGCCCTTGACCTTGCTCTGCGCCCAGAGCATGAAAACCAGGCCAGGAATCATGAAAACGAAATACAACGGATCGAAAAACATCTCGGTCCATTTCTATCATTACGGCAGGTCGTCGCCATCATCGTTTCTGGCATCGTCAACGAACCACTCGCAGGGTGAGCTATGGTCTCACTCCGTACTTCTATTTTACGCTATGCGCACAACATCCGGACGCATCTTCGAACTGCGTTCACTATTTCAGGGGATGCTCCGTCACTGCGCCCAGAGCCAGATTTCGGACCCGATCCCCGCTCGATAATGACGGGAAGGCTATTTTCTTGTCTCAGGATCCAGCTCTTGACCCCGTCAACGATTCGGCTCTATCCCTCATTCGCGAACGTCGGGAACTGCTTCTCGATCGCGAAATCGAAACGACGCTGAACGGTCTCGACGGGAAGGCGCCACTGCTGGCGCAAATGTCGAAGTACCACCTGGGCCTGATCGACAGTGCCGGCGAGGCCACGTCGGCCGATCAGCAACGGGCATTGCAAGGTAAACGGATTCGACCGGCCATCGCCTTCCTCGCGGCCGAATCGGTTGGCGGTACGCCGGAGGAGGCCGCACCTTTGGCCGCCGCGATCGAACTGCTGCACAACTTCACGCTGATTCACGATGACATCCAGGATCGAAGTCCCAACCGGCGTCATCGGGCGACCGTCTGGCGTATCTGGGGAGATGCGCAGGCAATCAATGCCGGAGACGCCTTGTTTGCGGCGAGTAATCTGACGCTCTTGCGAACGTCTTCGGCTCATGTCTCAAGTGATGTGCTGCTCGAGTTGACACGTTCCTTCAACAAGACCACGATCGAGATTGTGCGCGGACAGGTTCTGGATGTTGGTTTCGAAGGCAGAGGCGATGTCACACCGGGCGCTTACCTCGAAATGATCAAGGGGAAAACCGCGGCTATCGTGCAGTTTGCCGCCGAAGCAGGTGCGATCGTCGGCGGTGCCGACGAGAAGCGGATTGCACGGTATGCCGAG
>JBBJOX010000055.1:4113-9109 GCA_037724245.1 Thermomicrobiales bacterium
ATTCGCGATGACCTGCTTGGAATCTGGGGGGAGGATGCCACCACTGGCAAAACCCGGGGCGACGACATTCGCCGTCGAAAACAGAGCTTGCCGATTCTGTTGCTCCGCGCCAGTGCATCGGCTTCCGATCTGGCTCGGCTGAATGAACTCTTCGCGCTGGATGAAGTTCACGAGGCTGGCATCGATCAGGTGCTGACCTTACTCGATGCCTACGGTGTTCAGGATCAGGTTCAGCAACACATCGATCATGCCCATGAACGAGCGGAAGACGCCCGGCTGCATCTCGGTTCGACCGAGGCCGGGAGCGAGCTGGCGGCACTCGTCAGCCGCTTGCAACTGCGAACCTCGTGATCATTGCGATCATTGCGATCATGCTATCGTGGAACGATTCGACGTTTTGAACCCGAAGATGAAGGAGTCGCGCACATGGCCAATGTCACGTTGCCGCACCTCGAACCATCGATCCTCGTCGATTTCAAGCGGGATGGCCTGTTGCGCGAGGGGCATTTCGCCTTCCGTTCCGGGTATCACAGTGGAGCGCTGATCGACCGCGACCGGATGCTGTCCGACCCACAATCGGCCAGTCACATGGGGTACGCACTCTCACGCGTTTTCTTTGGGAATAAGGTCGATACCGTCGCCTCGCCGAGTATCTGGGGGGCGGGTCTGGCGCAGTGGGTTGCCTACTTTCTGGAACCGCGAGCGAAAGTCGTCTACGCCACACCAATGATCGATGGCCAACGGACGATTGCCAGCAATTTGCATCCGATGATCGAGGGCAAGCGGGTTCTGCTGGTCGACAATCTGATCATCAGTGGTGAAACGATGGGCTGGTTATCGCAGGAAATCAGGCGGCTGGGTGGTGAAGTGATTGGCGTCACCACACTCTGGGACAGTGTGGAATTCACGCCGGCGAATCTCGAGGCTGTGGGTCTGCTGAACGATCGTTATCCAGCCTACCGACCAGGGGAATGCCCGCTGTGCCTGGCAGGCCATTCGCAGCCGGAACATGTCCCCTACTGAACCCGACGTTGAGGGCAGCGGCGGACTCATCACCGCATTGACACCGCAGAAGCGGGCCACCGACCGCTACAGCCTCTTTATCGACGGCACGTTCGTACTGGGATTGGGTGTCGATGTCGTGATCGAGTTTGGCCTCTCCCCCGGGATGAGGATAGATCCGGAATTGCTGCTCAGCATCACCACACGTGAAGAGATTGCCGGGGCGACCAATGCCGCCCTGCACTTGCTTGCCTATCGTGCTCGCGCCAGCGGCGAACTTCAGACCCGGCTTCGACAGAAGGGTTTTTCGCCGGAAGCGATCGAGGCCGCCATCGACAAACTCGCGAGCTGGAATTATCTCGACGACAAGGCGTTCGCGCAATCCTGGGTCGAGCAGCAGCAAACGCATCGGCCCCGATCGCGCCGGGCAATGGTGCAGGATCTCCGCAGTCGGGGAATCGAGCCCGATACGATTTCGGAAACCCTCGACGCCGCAGATATCGATGAAGTGCAGGATGCCATTCGCGCGTCAGCCCGGAAATGGGAATCGTGGCGTGCCTTGCCCGAAGACGTCCGGCTGCGTCGACTGTCCGGTTTCCTCGCTCGCCGAGGCTACGGCTACGACATTGTTCGCCAGGTTCACAACCACTTCACGACGGATGAAGTGGATGAATAAAGACACAGCCCCATGGTCCGAAAAGCCCCCGAACATCTGTTCCAATTCCGCTTTCCCGAGAGCCGAAATCTGTGCTACCATACAAGAGGCTGCGGAAAACCGCCGGTTTCAGAATCGAAGCCAACCTTCCCTCCAACCCCTCCACTGTTTTTGATTGCTGCGTCTTCGACGCGCTCCTCAGGCTTTGCGGATTCGTTCGCATGGCATCTTTTCGCATTGTACCGAGGTATCACCTGCTGAACCGGACGTCCGGAACAGCAGGCAGGAGATTGACAGGCACATGGCAGAAATTCGCTGGTTTGGACATAACTGCTTCCGCATTCGGGGCAAGGAAGCTGTCGTCATGACAGATCCGGTTGGCAAGAACACCGGATACTCGATGACCCGGCAAACGGCCGATATCGTGACGATGTCGCACGATCATCCCGGACACACCAATCTCAATTCGATCAAACCCGAGTTCAAGGTTATTCAGGGTCCTGGTGAGTACGAGATGAACGAAGTGTTCGTCACCGGAATCCGGACGTATCACGATTCGAAAAAGGGTAGCGAACGAGGCTACAACACGGCCTATGTCATCGAACTCGAGGGGATGCGATTTGCCCATCTCGGGGATTTGGGGCACACCCTGACCGAGGCCCAGGCCGAGGAATTCAACAATGTCGATGTGCTGATGGTTCCCGTCGGCGGCGGCACGACGATCACCGCCGAGCTGGCGGCCGATCTGGTGTCCCGGCTTGGGCCGAAATCGGTTATCCCCATGCAATATCAAACAGCGATGGGTGATTCAGCGCTGGCTTCGGCCGAGGCCTTCACCAAACTCCTTGGCATTGCCGTTCCCGAACCTGTCGAGAAACTGGTATTGAAGCCGTCGGACCTGACAGACACGACGCAGATATTCATGCTGACTCCGGACAAGTAGAGACCCAAACCACCTACCTGCACGCGTTTGCTTTCAACACAGTCTGGCTGCGGAGGGCTGTATGCCGAAATACATCTTTGTGACTGGTGGCGTCGTATCTTCGGTTGGCAAAGGCATCACCACTGCTGCCCTCGGGAGAATCATCAAGAGTCGCGGTGCGACGGTGTCGATCATGAAGATCGATCCGTACCTGAATGTCGATCCGGGAACGATGTCGCCGTACCAGCACGGTGAGGTTTTCGCGAGCCTCGAACCTGACGACAGGCCAGGTCTACTCCGCGGTGATTGCCAAGGAACGGCGGGGCGACTATCTGGGTGGGACGATCCAGGTCATCCCGCACATCACCAACGAAATCAAGTCACGCATTCGTCTGGCATCTGGTCAGCACGAATCCGGTGTCGTCATCTGTGAAGTTGGCGGGACCGTCGGTGATATCGAGGGTCAGGCGTTTCTCGAAGCAATTCGCCAACTTCGGCGCGAGGTCGGTCGAGCCAATGTGCTCAACATCCACGTTACCCTGCTGCCACAGCTCGGCGCCACAGGGGAACTGAAAACCAAGCCGACCCAGCAGAGTGTTCGCGAACTGCGCTCGGTTGGTCTGCAACCGGATGTCATTGTCTGCCGTGCCGAAACCGAGATTCCGGAGGACATTCGTGATAAGATCGCCCTCTTTTGTGACGTCGAACCCCAGGCCGTAATCGGAGTGACAACGGCGGAAACCATTTACGAGGTTCCGCTGATGCTTGAGGAGGCTGGACTCGGTCGTCTCGTCGCCAAACAGTTCGGTTTGCAGGAAGAGCCTGATCTGGCGGATTGGAGCCGTCTGGTCGATCGAATCAAGAAGCCTCGATCCTCGATCAAGATCGCCTTGGTCGGCAAATACGTCGAACTTCATGATGCCTACATGAGCGTGTCCGAATCGCTGAAGCACGCCGCTTGGCACAATGATGTCAACGTCGAAATTGTCTGGCTTAACTCCGAGTCCCTGTCCACCGAGGACCTGAAGAAGGAACTGCGCAAGGTTTCCGGCATTCTGGTGCCGGGGGGCTTCGGACCGCGAGGAATCGAAGGCAAGATCTCGGCCGTTACCTTCGCCCGCGAAAAGAAGATCCCATTTCTGGGCATTTGCTACGGACTGCATATGGCGGTCATCGAGGTTGCCCGCAACCTGCTGGGACTCGAAGGTGCAAACTCATCGGAAATCGATCCGGAAACGCCGTATCCGGTGATCGATCTGATGCCCGATCAGCATGGTGTCGAAATGGGCGGCACGATGCGGCTGGGTCTCTGGCCATGCAAGTTGGAACCAGGAACTGTCGCTGCCAAAGCATTCGCCTGTGACACGGTACAGGAACGACATCGTCATCGATTCGAAGTCAACAATGATTATCGCCAGCGTCTCGACGATGTAGGTCTGATCGTCAGCGGGGCCTCGCCGGATGGTCAATTGGCCGAGGTGATGGAACTGCGGGACCATCCGTGGTTCGTGGGCATTCAGTCGCATCCGGAGTTCCTGAGCCGGCCCAACCGGCCACATCCCCTCTTCCGGGAATTCATCCGCGCGGCCAACGAAACACTGCCGGAAGGTGCTCAGCGCAGCTTGCCTCTGGATCAGCCACACCAACTTCGGGAAGCCATCGCACACTGAGCAGGTTCCGAATTCTGAGAGACAGGCGGGGCGCACACCCCTGCCTGTTCGTACGTCTGATTCAGGAACTCCCGACGCGCAGCGGCAAGGTCACAGTGAACACCGCTCCGCCCCCATCGGCATCGGCGACATCGAGACGACCACCATGTTCACGGACGATACGGGCACTGATATACAGGCCAATGCCGAGTCCTCGGCTCCCGTCGAGCGCCACTTCCTGATCATCCTGTCCATCATCGAATCGGTAGTACTGCTTGAACAGCCGTTGACGGATCCGAGGCGGAACACCCTGACCGTAGTCGCGAACCGTCACCGTCACTGTGTCCTCCGACGGTTGTCGCAGATCGACCTCAATCGGACCGTCCGGCGCATACCGGATGGCATTGGTCAGCAGATTGACCATCACCTGCTGAATTCTCGTTTCGTCCCAGCTGACGGATAACTGTTCCGGAGCGGTCACCCGGATGTCGCGCATCGGATCGGTTCCGGTTACCTCGTTGACGACCGCCTGGACGAGGAGCGATGCATCGGTTTCGGAGACGTCGATATCCAGCTTTCCGAGATCGGCGCGACTGACATCGAGCATCCGGGTCACCAGCTCGCCGATCCGGTCCACCTGATCCACTACTCCGTGAATGCGCTTGATCTCGGCATCGATATCCTCTCTTGTCCCACGCCGCATCCGCCGTTCCAGCAGTTGGAGATTGCCTCGCAGGGCCGTCAATGGATTCCTGATCTCGTGGGCAA
>JBBJOX010000055.1:9119-12783 GCA_037724245.1 Thermomicrobiales bacterium
AACGACTGAGAGAAACTCGTCTCTGGCCCGGTCGAGTGGCTTGAAGTTGGCTCGGTCCTGAAGCACGCTGACCGACCCCAGGATCAGCCCGTCGCTGTCGAGAATCGGCGCATGGTTTGCGATCACGTCAATCATGGTGCCATCAGCAGCTTCCACCGAAAGTGGTTCGCCAAGGTAACTGATTCCCGTCTGCAGGGATCGCAGCAGCGGATGATCGTCGCGGTCGCTACGGAGCCCATCCTTGTCGACAACCGTCAAATTCTCCGCCCGAAACGCAGGATCACACAGCGCAATTCCCCACATCGATTCGGCTGCCTTGTTGGCAATCAAAACCTCGCCGACCGGGTAGGAAATGATCAGCATCGCCTGCGGAAGTTGATCGATTACTGCCAGCAGCCGATATTGCGAGGCCCGCAGCTCGTCCTGCTCCCGCATACGTGTCAACGATGCAGAGACAAGTTCACCGACGCGATGGCAAAAATCATAGTCCTCGGCGCTGAACTCGCGATCGCTCGAGAAGTTGGCGTACAAAACCCCGATCGTTTCGTGCCTGTGCCTGAGTGGAATAATCATCGACGCTTCTGTCCGGGAATCAGTCTGAATCCGACTTTCGAGCAGGAGGGTCGCATCTCGCCGGAGCACGGTCGGGTAACCGCTGGCCAGAGCGGTCGCCGTGTTGGGCAGCGCAATCAGGTCGTAAACAAGATCGCCATCCGGCGGCACTGGATATCCGATCCGGTGCATCAGGCGGAGCTTGCCGCCGCGTTCCTTGCGGAAAAGCGAACCAAATCTTGCCTGAAGCTGATCGATCACGATCTGCGTCGCGATCGCATGTACTTCTGCTGTCCCGGTGCAGGCCAGCAAGGCGGCGCCCGTTTCCGCCAAAACCTGGGCACGCTGAAGCTTCCGCTCTGCCTCCTCGACTGCAACACGGCCACGATCAAGATGGCGCCGCTCGTTGGAGATTTCACGCCCTGTCGAAACTGCGCCAAGAAACTCCCCATCGATAATGATCGGCGTACCACTGGCGGCGACGAAGATTGGATCGTCACCTTCGCGCACGATCTGGTACTCCACCTCATGCACGGTTTCGCCACGGATTGCCCGGAGCAACGGATGCTCGGCGATCAAAAATGGCGAACCATCAATATGGAGTCGCCGGTTGCTGTTGACCGCCAGATAATCGGCGGCACTCATTCCGATGATCTCGTCGGCTTCTTCCTCGCCGTACCCGGCCAGCCCGCGATGGGTTGCGTTGACGACCGTCATTCGTCCCTGGGCATCGCAGGCGCAAATCGCCGCATCGACTTCCTCCATCACGGTCGTTAGTTGCAGCGCGTGCCGGGCCTCGATGCGAAACGATCGGTTGTACTCGAAGGCGAGAGCAATCTGATTGGCAAGGCGATGGGCGAGTGACAGTTGCTCCTGCGTCAGTTCGAATCCCTGGCCATTGCGATCGCCGCAGATGATGCCAATGGGTCGGCTTCGCAGTCGAAGTGGTGCCATCAGCAACAGATCGACATTGCCAGTCTCCAACTCGTGATTCCAGTCCGACATTTCGGCCTTGAGATCAATCACGATCCTGGTTTGGCCAACCTTGGCGAATGTGAGTACGAACGGAATATCTTTGTGAGAGAACTGCTGCGGAAAGGGAACGAACTCGTCGCCGAATGCTCCGATTCGCTGGGCAGTGCCTGCGGGCTCATCCATTGACCAGAAGCCGACGCGAGTCAAACCAAACGCGTCGGCAAAGCGGGCACAAACAAGCGAGACAAACTCGGCCAGGCTGGATTCGGCCGCCGCCAGATGAATATCCTCATAGTAGTTGGAGAGGCGGGTTGCCAGATCGAGCGGCTCACCCTGCAGGACGTCAAGCTGCGAAATGCGTCCTTCGGGCGATGGCTCGGCCTGCCGGTATTTTCGGGGGGCTTTCTCGCGCATTGGACGCCAGGCAATGAGATCTTCCTCGGCAATCAGCGCCATACGCCCGAGCCGCTGGACGGGCAAACGCCCACGTCGAATCGCTCGGGAGACCGTGTGGTACGAAACACCCTTGATCTGGGCCGCCTCGGTGATGGTGAATCGACTATCACGAGCTGATGCCGCGTACTGACCTGCCCTATCCGAGATCCCACCTGTCGCCAGGTCGACCTCGTCTGCATCGCCGTTGAACCCGACCATAATTCCGATCCCAGAGCCACGCCCGAGCAAGGCGAACCGTTGCATCGTGCAGGCGCGTCAGGAAAGTAACCTCCAGAGGAACCTGCCGATATCAGAAATGCTTCCAGTAGTCCGCTCGAACAGTGTCATGGACACACAACCAACGAGCACTGAATAGCACGTAGCTACCAAGACCCTGCGCCCTGATTCGCTATCGCAATTCAGGCAGATAATGTGTCCCAGAATGACCGCTGAAGGGCCACAGGCTTCCACCCATAGCGTTGCAGTCGATACATACATAGTGTCACAAACCGGTATCAGATTCCATGTACCTGGAACCGCTTTCGTGTGCCACTAGCCACTCGAGTGCCTGCGTGTCACCGGAGGACTCGGAGGGTTTCGGCTCAGTTTTGAAAATTGCTGCGCACGCGCTCATCGGTTCCCCGCACTTTATCAGCGAGTGCCTGCTGGAAATCGATCATGCGCTGACGCAGCATAACGTCCGACGTTGCGAGGATCCGAACTGCCAGCAGTCCTGCGTTGCGCGCATTGCCAATCGCCACCGTGGCGACGGGGATTCCGGCAGGCATTTGCACGATCGACAACAACGCATCCATACCGGCGAGACCGGAAAACGCAGCCGCGATAACGGGCACACCGATAACAGGCAATGGTGTAGCCGATGCCAGCATCCCTGGCAGGTGTGCCGCACCACCCGCGCCGGCAATAATCACGGCGACTCCGCGGTCGGCAGCGGTTCGGGCGTACGCCAGCATCTCGTCCGGAGTTCGGTGGGCCGAGAGGATCCGCACCTCGCAGGCAATGCCAAATTCTTCCAGTACGTCGATTGCGGCATTCATGGTGGGCAAATCGGATTCGCTGCCCATTGCAATGCCGACGATCGGGATCTGCTGGCTCATAGCTGTTCCCCTGCTTCACGACCTGTCAACAACACCGCCGATTCCCACGCTCGCTCGTAGACCAAATCCCGATCCGATCCAACAACCGTGACATGACCCAGCTTCCGCCCTGGCCGGGGAGATTTTCCGTACAGGTGGACGTGTGCTCCGGGTACGACCAGACCACGGGCCAGATGATCCCGGGGATTCACACCGGATTCAGGACCAAGGATGTTCACTGTACAGATCTGATCCGCGATCAGGGCAGTTGGCCCAAGCGGCAGCCCGAACACCGCCCGTAAATGCTGCTCGAATTGTGATGTTTCGGCTCCGTCGATCGTCCAGTGTCCGGAGTTATGGGGCCGCGGTGCCAACTCGTTGACAAGCAGACGTCCGTCAGCCACAAACCACTCGATCGCCATGATGCCAACCATACCGATTTGTTCCGCGATCTCCCGGGAAAGCCGGGCTGCCTCATCGAGCATCGAGACGGAACCGATTGCCGGCACCCGCAACTCGTTACAGATGCCATTCCGTTGGACGGTCTCGACTGGTGGATAGACAGCCACCGAGCCATCGGCCGATCGGGCCACGAGTACGGCGAT
>JBBJOX010000056.1:0-11351 GCA_037724245.1 Thermomicrobiales bacterium
CAATGATCCGATCGTCGTCCAGTACGGTCGCTACATTCGCGACGCTCTGACCGGCGATCTGGGAACGTCGATTCGCAGTGGGCAACCAGTACTCTCGGAAATCATGGCCCGGTTTCCCTCGACGCTGATCCTGACGACAACGGCGATCATTGCTGCGTCCGTCGTCGGGATATCGCTCGGAATCGCCGCCGCGATCACGAAGAAGGGCATCGTCGATGCCGGGA
The DNA here is from genome assembly GCA_037724245.1 of Thermomicrobiales bacterium. GTDB lineage: Bacteria > Chloroflexota > Chloroflexia > Thermomicrobiales > UBA6265 > JBBJOX01. Next base: position 225 of record JBBJOX010000056.1, read on the forward strand.
TCATGCTCTTCGCACTGCTTGGCATTTCGATGCCGGCATTCTGGTCCGGAATTCTGCTGATCCTTTTCTTCGGTCTCAAACTTGGCTGGTTACCGATCGCCGGAACCGGACCGAAGGCGCTGATCCTGCCGACCATCGCCCTCGCAGCTCCGGCCGCTGCCGTGCTGGCCCGGATGACCCGATCTTCGATGCTTGAAGTGATCGGACAGGATTTCGTGCGGACTGCCCGGGCCAAGGGTGTCAGCGAACGGATCGTGGTGATTCGGCATGTGTTCCGCAGTGCGCTGGTGCCGGTGATCACGATCATCGGATTGCAGTTCGGCGGGTTGCTCGGTGGCGCCGTGATTATCGAGTCTGTCTTTTCGCGGCCGGGTTTGGGGCGCTACACGATCACCGCGATCGAGAGTCGCGATTTCCCACAGATCCAGGGGATCGTGCTGTTTACGGCGGCGATCTACGTGTTCGTCAATCTGGCGGTCGATCTTCTCTACGCGGTCATCGATCCTCGTGTTCGCTACCGATAGCCCAGTCTGGAATGAACTCAATGTCGGTCACTGCACGTTCTGGAATCACGGTGAGCGCGCTGCAGCAAGAGGATCGACTGGTCCGAAGTCCGTGGCGAATTGCCTTGCGTCGATTGAAGGCACGGCCGGGCGCACTGGCTGGAGGGATCGTCGTACTGCTGTTTATCGCGATCGCCCTGGCTGCGCCGCTGCTGGCACCGTTCGATCCCGATGAGATCTCGCGTAACCGACGCGCTGTGCCATCGATGGCGCACTGGTTCGGAACCGATGAACTCGGCCGCGATGTTCTGAGCCGAGTGATCTACGGGGCAAGGATCTCGCTTCGGGTCGGTCTGGTTGCAGTGGGTATTGCCGCGACATTTGGGACGTTGCTCGGGATCGCCGCAGCATTCTTCGGCGGTTGGCTCGATTCCCTGATCATGCGGTTTATGGATATCATGCTCGCGTTTCCCGGAATTTTGCTGGCGATCGCGATCGTCGCGATTCTTGGCCCGAGCCTGTTCAACGTGATGATTGCGGTCGGAATCGAGGCGATACCGGTATATACCCGCACCGCCAGATCCTCAGCGCTGGTAGTTCGCGACCTTGATTACGTCGTCGGGGCGCAGGCTGCCGGATCCGGCAACGCACGCATCCTCTTCAAACACATTCTGCCGAACATTGTCGCGCCTTTGATCGTGCTGGCATCGATTGGTGTGGCTGGTGCCATTCTCGCCGCCGCCGGATTGAGTTACCTCGGACTCGGAGCGCAGCCACCAACGGCAGAGTGGGGGGCCATGCTCAGCAGTTCGCGCAACTTCCTGCGCGATTCGTGGTGGATGGCGACATTCCCGGGTTGCGCGATCATGATCGTCGTTCTCGCCCTGAACCTGTTCGGCGATGGACTTCGCGATATCCTCGATCCGCGCGGACGTTGAACCCCGCTTTCCATTTCGATTGGGACGCTCCACCCACGATCCTGCATTTGCGGGTACCCTGTAGACGAATTCAGCTGATAGTCATTCTCAAACAGAACGGAGCGCCGTCATGGTCACGATCAACGCGCAGGGCATTCAACAGTTCGATGCCGAGGCCGGAAAACGCCTGGTCCTTGCCATTGAAGACGCCGGAATCGATATTCTGCATCGTTGCGGCGGCAACGCGAAATGCACCACCTGTCGTGTCGAAATCCTCGCTGGTGATGCTGGGGCGATGACGCCAAAGGAACAGGATCGACTCTCACGCGTCGATTCCGCCACCGAAACAACCCGTCTTTCCTGCCAGATTCTGATCGAGAACGACCTGACCATCCACGTCGACAAGCGACTCAGCGAAACCGATATGTCCGACGCTGGTCCTCGCCCCGAGGATGAACTCGACCTGAGTGAGGAATAAGCTGGTCGTTCCACGAGTCCAGTGAATGAAAACAGGAACACCCGCTGCTTTGACAGCGGGTTTTTTGTGCGTTGAAGGTCGCTGATCGATTTTGTCACGTTCTTGTAACACGACTCGGCGGTTTCTCCACGTTGGTGAAACGGCCGGCCGGGCACCATGCATGCATCGCCTGAGACGAGCGCAGCCACCTGGGTTGCCGAAGTCCGGCATCGGTAACGCTTGCTGGCAGTTACTGCCACGTTCGTATCGGAGAAACAAGCCATGTACACCATGACCCGCACCAGGACGTACGGTCTGACGGCGATCGCCGCGCTACTCTACGTAGCACTCGCGATTGCCTTCGCCGATGGACTCTTTACCGGCACGTTTTTCAACCGTGATGAATTTGCCAGCTCCACCTTGCTGACGTATGTCCTGCTCGGTGCCATCATTGCTGGTGGCCTGCTCCAGGCACGTCGGACACCGGCCGAGGGTGTAACGATTGGTTCGCGAACCGCAGATGATTCCGAAGGTCAAATTCAGGATCCGGCAATCTGGAAGCTGCTGCTTGGCAATGCCTACCTCGCCGTTCTCTGGATGCCAATCCGCTTCTTCGTGGGACAGGAATGGCTCGCCGCTGGTGAGCACAAGGTCCGCGACAGCGCATGGATGGACGGTGGCTCAGCCCTTAAGGGCTACTGGACCAACGCTGTGGCCGTTCCAGAAACTGGTCGATCGCCGATCACTTACGGCTGGTTCCGGGATTTCCTCAACTACATGCTGAACAACGAGTGGTTCACCTGGTTTGGCAAGGTCGTTGCCATCGGAGAAGTGCTCGTCGGTCTGGGACTCATTCTCGGTGCAATCGTCGGTATTGCTGCCTTCTTCGGTACCGTGCTCAACTTCAACTTCCTGCTCGCTGGTACAGCCAGCACCAATCCGGTTCTGTTCGGCCTCGGTGTCTTCATTGTTCTTGGATGGAAGGTCGCCGGTTACATCGGACTCGATCGCGTGTTGCTGCCGGTCCTCGGAACTCCATGGAAATCAGGGAAGCTTGCCACATTCCGTCATCGTCACGATAACCTCCCTGGCACCACGACACCGCAGTCAATCTGAATCTCTTTGGAAAGCTGCATGGAGAGACCAGTGTGCACAAGCGCCACAGGTCTCTCCGCAACCAGGATGATTCCATCACCACACGAGACCTTTCTCTCCGCCCCGTTTCACTCATGGAGTTCACCATGTACAAGCGAATTGTTGTTCCACTCGATGGTTCGGAAATAGCTGAAACTGCGATTATTCACGCCGAACAAATGGCCACACTCACCAATGCTCCGATTCACCTGATCCGTGTCCTCGACTACGCAAGTTACGGAATGAACTCGGCCTACGGTGTTATGGCTGATGCCGCTGTCATTTCCGCAGTGATCGAGGATGAGGATGAATCGGCCCGGACCTACATGAAAGATGTGGTCAAGCGCATATCGAGCCAGGGATATGGCTGCACGTTCGAAATCCACAGTGGCCATGTTCCAACGCAATTGATCGACATGACCCAGGCCGACGATCTGATCGTGATGGCCTCGCACGGGCGGAGTGGCGTGGCTCGATGGTTCCTTGGCAGCGTCGCCGAGGAAGTTGTTCGCCGGTCCGAAGTTCCCGTCCTGCTGATCAAGGCACCCGGTGTCCATGCTGCGTCACGCAAGCATTCGACCCAGGTCGGGATGATCAGCGCTGCCCGTTGAAGTCCTTCGGACAGGGAGTGGCCAGGTGGACCTGTTAGGATGCCAGCGACGAGCACGATCCAGATGGAACCAGACGGCCAGTCAGGTTCGGGTTCGATGCCACACAGGAAGACCCGTGATCGCACATGTCTGAACACGGCAATCCAATCCGCACTCCGCACAATCGCGACAGAATGTCGATGGATTCAGCTGTCGCGGTTGCGGCCTATGTCGCGGCTCTGGACGTCGCTTCGGAAGTCCAGCTCGCGGCAGTACTTCAACGATTGGTCGATCTCGCCCGGGCTGTCGTGCCATCCGGGTACGCGGCACTTGGCGTTTCCGATGAGTACGGGCACATTACCGAATTCATCACCTCTGGTATCTCGACACTCGAACGGGCACGAATCGGTCCTATTCCCCAAGGCCACGGCATGCTTGGTGCCCTGATCCACGATCGAACACCCCTCCTGATCGAGCGCATTGCCGACGATCCTCGCTCCGTCGGTTTCCCGGCCCATCATCCGCCGATGCAATCGTTGCTGGGTGTCCCTATCCTGCTTGGCGATCGCGTACTGGGCGATCTCTATCTGACTGAGCGCCTCGAGAATCGCGCCTACGATGCCGCGGATCTGGAAGCCGTACAGATTCTGGCCGCTCATGCCGCATCGGCGATCGATCGGGCACAACTCTTTTCCCAGGTTGAATCGAACCGGCGTCGCGCCGAAGACGAACGGGATCAGCTTCAGGTGATTCTCGACAGCTTCCCGTCCGGCGTAATCATTCAGACCGCCCCGGATGGTTTGGTCGAACTGGCGAATGCCACGGCGCTGGAGATGACCGGCACACCCGGCGAGTGGGCCAGCGACAATCGTCAACTCCACTTCAGCATGTTGCGGCCCGACGGCCGGACTCTGCCAAAACTTCAGTGGCCGGGTATGCGCGCCCTCGGTGGAGAAATCGTCAGGAACCGTCAACTTTTGCTCTCCAACAAGAACGGCGAGGATGTTCCTGTGCTGGTGCAGGCGGTACCGTTGCGAAATCGCCGGGGCGATGTTGAGCGTGCCGTGGTCGTGATGCAGGACATTACTCGCCTTCGCGAGGCCGAGCAACTCAAGGACGATTTTCTGTCGCTCGTCTCGCACGAGTTCCGTACGCCATTGACGGCGATTCATGGTGGCGCGCTGCTGCTTGCCCAACAGAGCGACGCACTCGATGCGGAAACGCGGCAGAGTCTGGTAAATGACATCGTCTACGAAAGCGCCAGACTGGAACAGATGCTGGCCAACATTTTGACGCTGACTTCCCTGCAGGCGGGGCGGATCGATCCGCTGAACGAACCGATCCTTGTCTCTGCCATCGTTCGCGAAGCGTCGACGGTTGCCCACAAGAAGTCACCCGACCACGAATTTGTCAGCGATATTCCGAAGTCTCTGCCATTGGCCGAGGGAGATCGTGATTTGCTGATACAGGTTCTGTCCAACCTGTACGAGAATGCCGTCAAATACTCCCAGCCCGGAACGACCGTCACCACCTCGGCCTCGGCCTCGGAGCGTGATGTCTCGATAAGTATTCTGGATCAGGGGTCCGGGATCGCTCCCGAAAATCTGGGTAGTGTGTTCGAGCGTTTTCGCAGGCCCGGCGCAGATCCGTCGGTCCGTGGCATGGGGCTGGGTCTTTACCTGAGCCGGCATTTGATCGAGGCCCAGGGAGGTCGGATCGATGTTGCCTCTGCTGGCGTCAACGCTGGTTCGACATTCCGGATCACCCTACCGATTTCGGCCGATTGGTTGCAGATCGATTGACCAGTTCGGACCTGAGCAGTTTTTCCCGGGGAGTACCACCGTGCACAAGCAATCCGTACTGGTTGTCGACGACGAAGCGACTATCGTTCGCCTGTTGCGCGCAACGCTCGAATCAAATGGCTATGCAGTCGCGTCCTGCAATCATGGTCGCGATGTGCTGCCAATCCTCAACGATCAACGCCCGGACCTCGTGATCCTGGACGTGTCGATGCCGGAGATGAGCGGTTTCGAGGTACTTCGCGACATCCGCTCGAGCAGTCAGTCGCCCGCGGTTCCCGTGATCATGCTGACGGCCCGAACCGGAGATCTTGACAAACTTCAGGGATTCCAGAGCGGTGCTGATGATTATGTCACTAAGCCGTTCAATCCGGATGAGTTGCTGGCACGCATTTCGGCGGTGTTGAGGAGAAGCGGTGGAACTGCATCGGTCACTCCGGGCCAGATCCTGCATTACCCGGCGATCGGACTGAAGATCGATGTCGAACAGCGCCGCGTTCTCGTCAGTGGAGAGGAAGTCAAGCTGAGTCGCACCGAGTGGGCACTGCTCTCGCAACTGGCCGGCAATCCGGACCGGATCATGCTGCATACGGAACTCCTGACCCGCATCTGGGGTCCGGAATTTCGTGATGAAGCGCAGTATTTGCGGACGTGGGTCAGCCGAATCCGCGCCAAGCTCGAGCCCGGAACAACAGATACCTCCATTATTCAGACCTTCCCGGGGATGGGCTATCGGCTGGATGCCCCACCGGTTGATCCGCAGGACTAACTAGAGTTTCCCGCGAGACGGGACGATCGACGGCACAGGCGATCGCTCCGCCTGCGTTCGCGGACGCAACCGAACCAGCAGTGATTGCGATCCTGCTGTCACGAAGAACCCGCTGGCTGCAATCAGGACAACCGCGGGACCGGATGCGATATTGATCCAGTAACTGACATACACCCCGGCAAATCCATAGAATGCCCCGAGCAAGCTGGATAACAGAGTCAGCTTTCCGAACGATCTCGCCACGAGCCGGGCCGTTGCGGGAGGGATCACGATCGCGGCCGCGATCAGGGTTACGCCAACGATATTGATCGAGACCACGACTGTCATCGCCAGCGCCAAGGCATAGAACGTATCGATCGCTCGCGTGTTGACCCCGTGCGCCTGGGCCAGCTCCGGGGAATACGTCATGAACACGATGATCGCGACCACGCTCGCGGCAACCAGATCCTGCGTCGTGATCCCGAGAATGTTCCCGAACAGCGATGACTCGAAGTTCTGGGTGAACGATCGTTGATGACTGACAATAGCGACCCCGATCGCGAACGAGGCCGTCGTCACGATCCCGATTGCCGAATCGACATCGACATGCCGCCGCCGTGCAATCTGATTGATGATCACGACCGATAGCAATCCCCAGAGCCCCGCCCCGAGATAAAAATCCAGTTCCAGCACAAAGCTGACAACGGCGCCGCCGAAGACCGAATGAGCGAGACCGTGACCGATGTAGCTCATGCGACGCAGGATGACGAAGACGCCGATCAGACCGCAGAGCCCACCGATCAACGTCGATGAAAAGAGGGCATTCTGGAAGAACTCGGAGGCGAACGGATCCATCAACCTATCGAACATGACTGGTCGCCTGGTGCCGCTGGACGGCCGCGGCGGGCACCCAGTTCCCCGACTCGATCATTTGCGGGGTGCCGTTCGAATCCTCCTGCACGATTCGAATCTGCGTCTCGAAGGTTCTGGAAAGAATCGACTCGTCGAAGATCTGTCGTGGGGTACCGTCGCCGAGAAGTTTCCCGTTGATGCACAGGAGTCGCGGCAGGTGAACCGCCAGATTGTTGATCGCGTGCGTTGTCATGATGATCGTGGTACCAGACGCATGGAGTTCGAAGAGCAGGCCCAGAAGATCGTCACGCGTCTTTACATCGAGATTCGACGTTGGTTCCTCCAGCAGCAGAAGGTCTGGTTCGTTGATGATCGCCCGGGCCATCGCCAAACGCTGTTGCTGACCACCCGAAAGTTCGCCGACGGCGCGACCCGCCATCGTCTGAATCCCGAGTCGTTCGAGAACCTGATGAATGCTGGTCCGCTCCGGCCGCGAGGCCCATGGTAGTCGGAGCGCTTGCGGTTGCAATGCCAGGGCTACATCCTGCTCGACAGTCATCGGATCGGCGGAATATCATCGCGTGCGTAGGATGCAGGGAATCCGTCGACAGGGTCGTCGTAGAGCACGCAGAGAGTTTTGGCCATGAAAACCACTCCTCCAGATTGGGCAGATGCGACAGTACGTGGATCATACCCAATGATTAGCATCTGGGTGCTTTTGACTCAACGTTCAATCCAACCGGATCACGATTGCCATCTGACCCAACGCAGGACACGTGGGCACGATTGATGCACCATGGTCGAACGGGATAGCTCTTGGCTGCACCGGAGGTGAATCCAAATGGATGCCAAAGCCGAACACACATCATCGAATCAAGTTGAGCCGAACTTCCTGAATGATCAGGGACGATTCATCAATCTGGAAGGGCGCGCTGAACCATCGGTTGCCGGTGACGATGCTGCCACGTTACTCGGCTTTCTCGAGCGACAGCGCGCCACATTTGCCTGGAAGTGCAGTGGGCTGGATGCGTCCGGGCTTGGCCAGTCGCTTGCTCCGTCCTCGATCACGCCTGGCGGGATGCTCAAGCATCTGGCTCGCTTCGAGGACGATATGTCGTCCGAGTGGCTGGCAGGAAACGGGCAACTGCCTCCATGGGACAAGGTGGACTGGAACAACGATCACGACTGGGACTGGCGATCGGCCGTCAAAGATAGCCCTGCCGAACTCTATTGTCAGTGGCAACAGGCGGTGAATCGTTGCCGACTCCTGTTTGCCGAAGCCTTGTCGACTGGGCATCCGGGATCGTCAGCCGGGTGTCTCGCCGATGATCAGGGCAATTCGGCCAGCGTTCGCTCCATCCTGTTGAACATGAACGAGGAATACGCCCGTCACAATGGACAAGCAGACCTGATCCGGGAATCGTTCGATGGGCTGACCGGTCAGGATCCACCTCACTGAGACACCGTCGGATAGCCTCGCGCTTCCAGTCAATCATCGATGAGTCGTCAGCGCGCTATTCGCCGAGTTTCAGACCAGCCGGTCCGAAGGTCTCCTTCAAGCGCGAGCGAGCGGATGGCGTCAGATCGCCAGCGAGCATCGCCTTGAGGTTTTGCTTCAGGTGATCCACGTTGGCGGTTCCGGTCAGGACGGTGGACACCGCTTCCGGACCACGCGCATAACGGTAGCAGGCGTCGGTCACGCTATCGATTCCGTCGCCGAGCAGCCAGTCCAGAGCTCCGGTGTCAGGCACGGAGTCGGGTATCAGCTTGCGCTCCTTGAGGGATCGAATCACCCCGGCCAGGTCCTCTGGTTTGGCGATTTTCTTGCGAACGGCGCACATGATCAGAACGCCGACATTCTGCTTCTGGATCAGCGGAAAGACATCGTCCTCCGGGCCGGGAGTCAACAGGTTGTAGCCAATCATCATCGTGTCGAAGAGATCATCGGCCAGAGCCATCTTCAGGAGATTCCGCTGATGATCGCCGGAGAAGGTTTCGGTGATACCGATGTACCGAATCTTCCCCTGATCCTGGAGCTTCTTCAACGCCGGAACCAGTTCGTCGCGAACGTGGCCGTATGTATCGGTCACCACTCCGTGAACCTGGAAAACATCGATGTAATCAGTGTTCAGGCGAGTCAGGCTGCGCTCGGCCGAGGCGATGAAATCGGCCGCGCTTTTGACCTGATACGTCACTGTTCCACCGTCGCGGTTGGACGTTGCCGGATTCGCTTTCGAACAGAGAATGTACGAATCGCGGGAACGGTGTTCCAGCGCCCGGCCGAGGATGAGTTCGCTGTCGCCATAGGCAGCGGCCGTGTCGATGATGTTGATTCCGGCAGCCAGCGCAGCATCGACAACCTTGTGCGCATCGGCTTCGGCAACACCCGAACCCTGGCCGAGGCGGCTGGCGCCACCTGATCCCAATCCAAGGATCGATACCTTGAGTCCGGTTCGTCCCAGCGTTCGATATTCCATGAGTTTGCTTCTCCTGCAAGAGCGTCGACGCGTCGCTGCCTCAGCTTACGACGATGTGGCAAGCGTCCGGAATTTCTCCGGTGTCACGCCAGTAACTACTCTGCAGGAACCTCTCCGAGCATCCTCGCGACATCGCGTCGGGAATGCACGTCGAGTTTCTTCAGCACCCGGGTAATGTGCGCATTGGCGGTTCGAGGGCTGATGAACAGCTGATCAGCAATTTCACGATCGGAGCGACGGTTGACCAGTAGTTCCGCTATTTCCAACTCGCGCGCCGTCAGGCCAAACCGAGCAAATCGATCGACCGTTGCAACGACAATGTCGGGATCATCGTTGACGGCAGCATCGGCCTTGCTCCAGGCAAAATCGATGAGTTCCTGAAGCGACATGGCGGCACCGCGTTCGCCAAGCTGGCGTACGATATCTGGCGCAAGGTGGCGGCGGATGGTTTCGAATACAGTCTTGCGCTCTGGAAGCTCGTGATTGTGCAATGGATGTGCGCCGCGCTGTCGCATGCCTTCGGTTCCACCGAGAACACAGGCGGCAGCTTCGTAGGCACCGCGGCTCAGCAGCAGTTCGTTGACAAGTTCGAGCCAGACCACGAGACCGCGCATTTCACCAAACTGGCGACGCTTCTCAAGTGACGCCTGATGATTCTCCCAGGCTCGTTTGAATTCTCCCAATGCCCGCGAATAGCGCCCGATGTGATCCAGCGCCACAGCCATACCGCGTGTGTCGCCAACGCGAATGTTCCAGGCAAGCGATTGCTCGGCACAGGTAAGGGCCAGAGCGAATTCGCCTCTGGTGAATCGGGTGACACTCAACGCGTTGGTGACTCTGGCGCAAAGATGAATGTCCTCCGCCGCGGTGGCCGCCTCGATCCCACGTTCGAACAGTCTGACGGCCTGGTCCAGATCCCCGGAATCGAGAGCCAGACCACCGAGCGAGGCGAGCGTGTCGGCGACTCCTGTCAGATTTCCCGCCTGGCGATAGATCCGGTACGCCTCGCCGATGTGGATAGCGGCGACGTCGTAGTTTGTGCTGCGATCCTCAACTTCGCCCAGCAGGCGAAGCGACGAAGCGATCTGCCGGGATTCTCCACAGAGTCGTGCCGCAATCAGACTCTGTTCGGCAAACGTTCGGAAATCGTCGATGCGCCCCTGACGCAGTGCCATCCACCCTGCGGCATCGAGCAGTCTGGCCCGCGTCAGCTGATCGATGCTCGATCCATCGTCCGTATCCAGAACCTGCTGTAGCCATCGCGCACCCTCACCAACGTGACTGCGAATCAGCCAGAACTGGACCAGGCTGTTCGCAAACGCGGCAAAGCGGGTCAGGTCGCGGCAGGTTTGGTACCAGTCGAGGGCGAGGCGGAGATTCTCGTGCTCGATCTCCAGCCAATCGAACCAGTCGGGGTCGGAGATCGAAGTGCTGGTTTGCGAAGCACGAATGGCAAGGGAGTAGAACCATTCGGCATGTCGCGCTCTGGCTCGATCCCACTCTCCGTTCTCGCGCAACTTTCGCTGGCCAAATGAGCGGATCGTCATCAGCATCGAAAAGCGTGGCAATAGCCCAAAGTCAGTTCCACGCACCAGAAAACTGTTCTCCGAAAGCTCGGCAAAAATGCTCAGGGTTTCCGGATCGATGTCG
>JBBJOX010000056.1:11361-12573 GCA_037724245.1 Thermomicrobiales bacterium
TGTTCCTCATCGACCAGCAACGGAGTTGGCACGTCAGTGTGGCCAAGGACGAAACTGGCGGCCTGCGGCATCACGTTACCGGAAAAGATCGCAAGCAGACGGTAGGCCCGCTGCATTTCTGGTTCGAGCAGTTCGTAGCTCCAAGCGATCGTATCGCGCAGAGCGCGCTGATGCAGGGGACGATCGACCGGCCCACCGGCAAGGGCATCGATCGACGACTCAAGTCGCTGTTCGATCGCTGCCGGAGAGAGATGCCTCGATTGAGCCGCCGCGAGTTCGATCGCCAGCGGCAATCCGTCCAGCTGATGAGTCAGGCGGGCAATGGCATTCAGATCTTCCGCAGAAGGACTGAAGCCGGAACGAACGGCAGACGATCGTTCGATGAACAATTGCACCGCCGTCGATTGGAGTACGGATTCCGAAGACTCGTAACTCCCGGTCAAAGTCGCCAGGGGTGGTACCCGAAACTCGTGCTCGCCCGAGATGTTTAGCGGAACCCGGCTGGTAACGAGCATGCTGATGTGGGGACAGTTAGTCAAAATATCGACCAGTGTCGGCGCCGCAACGAGCACATGCTCGAAGTTGTCGATCAGCAACAACGCATGCCGGTCCCGAATCGCCCACCAGTCGCGTTCGTCGGCGATTTGCGATCGAATACCCAGCGCCCGAAACAGCAGGATCGGAACGAGCACCGGATCGGATACTGGTGCCAGTCGAATCAGTTGAGCTCCGTCGGAAAATCGCGGAGCAACGCGATGAGCGACGTCGAGGGCCAGCCGTGATTTGCCAATGCCGCCCGGCCCGACCATGGTCAGCAATCGAACCATCGGAGCCATCATTCGTTCGGCTGCGCCCAGGCTGTCGGTTTCGCGTCCGATCAGAGAATTGAGTGCAAACGGAAGCGGCCCAACGCTGCCGTTTGGCGAAGTATGTCCCGATGAGCCAGGTTGTCTGTTTCGCCGTCGGGACATGCAGCAGATCCGGGAGACAGGGAGAAATGCTTCCGATCATGATCATAGCAACTCGCGGCCACTGTCTGCTGTTTCGAGGTCCGCGATCGATTCAGGAATCGGGAAGCAGGTCCATCAGCTGACGTTCGTCCACCCAGGCCTTGAGACGTTCGAGCGGACGCCGTGGAATTGCCGGTGTCCAGGAAACGATGTGGTGAAGTTCGTGCTCGATCTGGTAAATCGTCATTCTCGTGGCTAGTCG
>JBBJOX010000057.1:0-12530 GCA_037724245.1 Thermomicrobiales bacterium
AGAATCCGGTACTGCTGGCAGTTTCCTGAGTTTGATAGCTAATTGTCGCGGCGGAGCTCGGAGGAGCACCGCCGCAACGATCTCGCATGATCGAGAGTTCTCTCCTTGAGCGGTACTGAATGGTTCTTGCTGATTGTGGTGGTTTTAGGTATTCCATTGCTGATCGCTGTCATCGTGACGGTTTGGACTCTGGAGATGGCTCGTCAGCGAAACAAGAAGAACCGGCCGCAGCCAGCAACGGCAGTCAAACGCCAGGCGAAGAGAAAACCGGCTGGTTCATCGTCGGGCGATGATGTTTCACGTGAAACATGAACTCGCTGGTACACACTACGTTTCCTCAACGCAGATATGAATGAGAAGGATTTCAACAACAATGGCAAACGCGGAACGAACACTGGTATTGCTGAAGCCCGACGCGGTCAATCGAGGATTGATTGGTCCATTGCTGACCCGCTACGAGCAGCGGGGATTGAAACTGGTTGGATTGAAGCTGGCGACGATTACGGAAGCTCAGGCTCGTGAGCACTATTCTGAACACGTAGAGAAGGGGTTCTTTCCTGCGTTGTTGAATTTCATCACCTCCGGTCCATCGGTCCAGTTGGTGGTTGAAGGTCCCGATGCGATCCGGATCGTGCGCGATACCAATGGTGCAACCAAGCCAAATGAGTCGGCGCCGGGCACGATTCGGGCGGATTACGGGATTACCATCGATTTCAATCTGGTACACGGTTCCGATGGAGTCGATGCTGCCAGCAAGGAAATTGCGATTTACTTCTCCGCTGCAGAATTGATTGAGTACACGCGAGCGGTCGATGCCTGGATCGTTTAGCGAGTGCTGCCAAGTCTAAGAACAAATAGAGAGACACCCGTATGTTTCACGTCAAACATACGGGTGTCTCTTTGTCTACGGTTGCCCCGATATTCAGTCGTCAGTGATGTGGATGAGACCGGGTTGCTGATTGAAGTACGACATCAGCTCGGCAATCAGATTGCGCAAGCCCTGATCACTAATGGACGGATCGAGCAATCGGCGATCGCTGAATGGTGTACCGGAGTTGCGCTGACGGCCAGCCCCGCTTCGGGCATCTGTCCGCGGGATCCGGCGGTAGATCTCGGCATAGATAGCCCCATCCTCGGTAGTTATGAACAGGGCGAAGTTGGGATCGATTTCCATACCGATGCTGCCGCGGGCGGGTTGGTCGATCACGTTCGGATAACCGGCAGGCACGCGCCGCCGATACTGTTCGGCAGCAACTTCGAACATTGGCACGATCCGGCTCCGGATATCGTCGAGAATATTCGCATTGGCTGTGGACATGTGTGCTCCTGTAGATTGCAAAAACCGCATATTGGTGGCACCGCTTCGAGTCTAAGGGAGAACGGCTTGTTTCGAATGTTCAGTGTGACGATGCTTTCCATCAGTATTCAATTGTAGGTGAATCGTTGTCGAACACCAGAATTCTCGGGCCGCAACGTTTCACGTGAAACATCAGGATTTGTTCGCGCCATTCTCATCTGCCAACTGGCTCGCTTTCGGCGTTTGCTGACCGGCGTACTTGTTGCCAATCTTGTCCCGATAGGGAACGCGCACCGGGGAGGAGACCTCCTCGAACGAAAATGCACACACTCGCATTCCCGGGTACAGCGCGACGGCCATTCGTCCGAGATTGCTCAATTCCATTGTTGCTGTCCCAATCCAGCCAGGTTCGAACAAGGCTGCGGTAGAATGGACAGTAATTCCCAGACGGGCAATACTCGAGCGTCCTTCGAGTCTTCCCAGCAGGTCGTCAGCCAATTCCAGTGATTCCATGGTCGAGGCGAGCGCAAAATCACCCGGCTGCATGATGAATGCTTCATCTTGAGCGACTTCAATTGTCCGCATCGCGTCACCGATCGAGAGCGGGCTTCGGGGATCGATGAAACTGAATCGACTGTGTTCGAATACCATGAAGGTACTGCCAAGGCGAAAGTCAACCGAGATCGATCCAAGCTGCTTGTCCAGATCCGGCGCCGGATCAATGCGGATTCTGCCCGAATCGAGGGCCTTCAGAATATCGCGATCAGAAAGTACAGTCACCGCAGCATATACCCTTCGCAACATGACATAAAAAATTTAAAATTCACGAGGCGGCAATTTTAAACCGTTACAACAGCGTAAACTACAACCTCGCTTCACATGAAGGAAAAACACATGTCCACGCAACAGCAGAGTGCTCCGGTTAAAACGCGACACACCGCATCATTCACCGCATCCAATCCGACTGTGCTCGATGGTGATGGGGCGGTTCACACACTCAGCGAATACTGGACAGCATCGGACAAGGGTCTGGCGCTCATCTTCGTGCGGCATTTCGGTTGCCCCTTCTGCAAGGAACATGTTGCCACGCTTATCAAACGCCAGAACGAGTTTACCGCAGCCGGTGTTGATATCGTGGTGGTAGGGAACGGGTCAGCGGAACGTGCCAAGGCATTTGCCGTCCAGATGAAGACGCCATTCCCGGTTGTAACCGATCCAAGTGGCGAAGCCTACTCAGCATTTCGACTCAAGAAGGCGGAGAAGAAATCAGTTTTCGCGCCTCAGACGCTGCTGGCAGGAGTTCGCGCCGCCAGCAAAGGATATTTCCCGAAGCCTGTGCAAGGTGATCCCCTCCAACTTCAGGGACAGTTCCTGATCGATCCCCACGGAGTTGTCTGGCACGCCGACCGACCCCTGACAATGAGCGACATCCCCTCTCCGGACGCCCTCCTCCAAACCGCCCGCGACATCTGGTCCTCGTAAGAACCGCGCAAGCACGCCGATTTTCAATGCGAGAAGCTTGGAACATGTCTGACATCTGGCATGAGGACGGCGAGAACTGGAAACTTGTTTCACCCGCTGGATTTCAAAACGAATAAACACTTCAAGATTTGATGGGCAGGAACACAATGGCCTTTGTCACGACATACGAGGATGGATCGAATGCCTTCGAGTCCAACATTGTCCGTGCTTGTCCAGAACATCAACCTGAACTCCATCGACTCGTCCAATGGGCAAAGTCTCTGGAACAGGCTCAACTGGCGTCTCTTCGAAGCACAATTGGCAACAATCGATGGGTTTTGAAACCATACCTGAATAATCAGGGCAAAACCGGAATCGTCACGATCTGGAACGACCCGAAAGGTCCTGCACTGGATATCAACCTAAGTGTGATAGAAAAGTGGTCACCCCACTGCATTGGCGTAGTCGAACTGGCACTGGGGCATTCTCTTGTCAACAAATCATCCATTCGCGAGATCGATGATCGATTACTCAATGCCATCCACGACGCGTACGTGGAAGCCCACAAGGGTACGAGTGCCAGACGGAGATCCTGAATGACGTCGCGACTCCGGGTTCCCTTTCGACTGCCAGCCGCGACTTCTTGCCGAACCTGGAATCAGGATGATGCCTGAGGCTTGCAATGCAGTTTCCGTTTGGTGTGACTAACTTGAGCATCCGCCGGGACAATCAACAGCGATCCGTCCATTTCCAGTAGTGCAACCTTGACTTGTCCAATGTCTTCAATTCCGTGCTCAACGAGCACGTCGCGCAGATCGTCATTGCTCAGCCCTTCCTTCCCAAGACTGGACTCTATGACCTGCCCGTGATTGATCAGAACCGCTGGACTTCCCCCGAAGAGATGCCTGGCACGCTGATGGCTCGTCAGGTATCTGCTCATGAGCCGATCGATCGCGAAGAGTGTTGTTGCTGCAATGAGACCGCCCAGCAGTGATGTGTCGGAACCTATTCTGGCATTCTGCACGGCGTTCGCCACGATCAGGATCAACACGAAATCGACAGTCGAACGTTGTCGCCGGCCCACCAGACGCATGCCGACGAGAACCGCAATATAGACTGCGGTCGAACGAAGAATGATTTCCCACCAGTCGGTGCCAAGGGTAAACATCCGTGCAGTGTGCAGTCGCCCATATGTGAGATGTGATTACTGAACGCGAAACTGCCAGGGTCAGGCTGCGTTAGTCCAACTTGTTCATTTGCACCGCGAGGTTCATCCGTCTCCGCCCACGCCCTGAGCTCCCGCTCCGCCCACGAACACGTCTATACTCAAGGCTTACTCGATCGTTATCTATCAGGCGACGCCACGATTGCGCGGGAATACATTGATGATGCGTGAACTTCGCCGAGGTTGCCTGCAGATACTTGCGGGTCAATCCAACCTTGCCGACCAGAACGCCGCGGGATCAGATCAGGCGGAGTAGGCTACCTTTCTCCGACCCCCACGCGGCCAGAAGGACCAATCGAAATCAAGGACCGCCCTCAGCGCAGTGCCGACCGGCGCGGCCCTGACGTTTCTTGTTGATTCTGATACTTCTGCCCCATCGATCTGATCATGTTCATCACAACCCGACATCTCTGAACTCATCCAATTCAAAGCTCTGGAGCTCTTCATGCATCGGCTCTTGCTGAATCGCGCATTCGCCAGATTCTGGCTTGCGGGACTCTTCTTTCTCGTGGCTTCGTGGGCGCTGCACGCGACCATGCTGATCTATGTCTTTCAGTTGACGGGATCTGCCTTCGCAACCGGGTTGATTCCGGTGTTCTCGGCCCTCCCGATTATCGTTCTCGGCCCGATCGCAGGTGTTCTCGTCGATCGCTGGAATCGCCGGCTGGTCATGAGCCGCTGTTCGATCATTCTTGCCGGGCTCCTGCTGCTGGCGATTCCGTTTGCCTCCAATATCGGTGCACCGGCGCTCTTCACGATCATTCTTGTTCAGGCGATGCTCATGACATTCTTTTCCCCGGCAGAGAATGCCCTGTTGCCAACACTGGTCGATCAGGACGATCTCGCAGCTGCCAATTCCCGCAATGCGTTGAACGATAGTTTGGCCCGTATCGGGGGCCCCGCAATTGGAGCGTGGGTGCTCGTGCAGTTTGGATTTGCCTCGACGCTTGCTGTCTGTGCCGTGCTCTATCTTCTGGGATGGACCGTCCTCGCGGGATTGCAGCACGACGATCAGAACGAACGTCGACTGGCCACGCCCAGAGCTATTGGCTTTGGCCCGATGATGCACTCGTTCGGCCGGGAACTGATGGTTGGGGTCCACGCCGTTCGGCGGTATCGCCCGATCCTGATCGCCGTGATCGTTTTCGCCCTGTTCATGGTGGCGGATGTTGCACTTTCGGCGGTCCTGCCTGCGTTCATGATTGATTCGGTCGGTGTGACACCCCAGGTGTTCGGCACGCTGATGTCGGTGCGTGGCCTGACCGGACTGCTCGGAGGTCTGGTGGTGGTTGTGCTGAGCCGCCGTGTTCACGAAGAACGTCTGCTTGTTGCTGGATTGCTGGTTCACGGCGCGAGTGTGCTCACGTTCGGTCTCTCCAATA
Organism: Thermomicrobiales bacterium; assembly: GCA_037724245.1. Taxonomy (GTDB): domain Bacteria; phylum Chloroflexota; class Chloroflexia; order Thermomicrobiales; family UBA6265; genus JBBJOX01. Next base: position 5,366 of record JBBJOX010000057.1, read on the forward strand.
ACCTGATCGGATCGATCCTCATCCTGGTGCCAATCGGACCCGCCGCCGCCGCGATCCAGACAGGGTTGTTCACTATGCTCCAGAAAGGCTCGGTACCGGCAATGCGGGGCAGGGTGTTCGCGCTGGTCGGAATGGTGAACGGCCTGATCACCATCCTCGTCAGTCTGGGCGGAGGTAGCCTGGGCGAGGCTGTTGGCACGAGAATCGTCGTGATCATGTCGGGGTGCCTGTACATCATCCCGATAGCTGTCATGGTTGCATGGCTGAGATCGAAGCCGGAGGCGAATCAACGCATCGGGCCAGAGCCCGGGAGCGCCGCGACCTGAGCAGTTCTCTCCCAAACGCGAGCATCAGACTTTGGCGGCCAATTCTGCTCAATGGTAGCCCTGTACAATCGTTACTGACAGGCAGACACGTTCGCAAGGAGATCTATTGTGCAGGTCCGAGACGCGAAGGCGATCGCCGACATCTGGATACAGCAGTCCCACCGGTCGATTCGCGGGTACCGGGGAGCCTATCTGGCCGGATCGATCTGCTGGCTGGAGGATGACGATGAGATGTCCCCGTACTCGGACATCGATCTGCACCTCGTGGTCAACGACGAAAAACTCGTCACCAAACCAGGCAAGTTCCGCTTTCATGATGCGTTGCTGGAGGTTTCACTGGAGCCGTACAGCCTCTTCGCAGATGAGCATCAGCTTCTGGCAAATGCAGCCATCTCCACCAGCGTCTCGCGCAATCGCCTGATCGACGATCCGGACGATGTGCTCAGATTCAGGTTCGACGCGGTGCAGCGAGCATTCCCACGTCGTGAGCACGTGGTTACACGGCTGAATGCGATCGAGCAGCGGATTCGCACGGCGATGGTCAACATCGACGAGGCGGCGGCGTTTCACGATCAGGCTATGTGGATATTCCCGGCCAGTGTCACCACCCACATGCTGCTGACCGCCGGGCTGGGAAATCCGACGGTGCGCCGCCGCTTCGTCGAAGTCGGGCACATGCTGGATCACTACGGAGAATCCGGCACGCTGGAACTCCTGCTGCATTTGGTCGGTTGCGATCAGATCAGCCCTGATCGCGCGACGCATCATCTGAACACCCTGACGCCGGTGTACGATGCAACCTCTGCGATCACTACATCGACATCACGCTGGGTATCTGACGTTTCGGCCGACTCCCGATCGATCTCGATCGATGGGACACAGGCGCTGATCGATCAGGGGTATCACCGGGAAGCGATGTTCTGGATCGTAGCGACCTACGCCCGATGTTTGAACGTGATCGCGGCAGCAGACGATGCTACCGTAATACCCAATGCCAATGAGGGATTCCGAATCCTCATGCTGGATCTGGGAATCGCGGATGTCGGCGATATCAGGACCATGGCAACGGCGGTCATCGCGGCCCTTCCGCAAATTCGCAAGGTTGCCAATCGGATTGTCGATGCCAATCCTGACGTTGTCTCCCCGTCACAGGGCCATTGACGCAAGCGGTTCCAATGTGCGTAGAATGCACTAACGGTACACGGTGGCGCTGCAGCCCACATGGTGTGCCAGTGGTAGGCGTTGCGTGCAGCGTCCCGCCCTCACGTTGACAATCTACGGTGCGTACAAGGTACGTGCTTCGCGTCCAGCGAGAGCGACGGCGACGGTGCTCATGAGATCACATCGATCTCATCGGAGGTTTCCGAGGTATGAGTCAGGAACAGCAACCGCGTAAACAATCAGATGATTCACGACAAACGGACAAGATCCGGGTCGCCATTATCGGCGTCGGCAATTGTGCCTCGTCACTCGTTCAGGGCGTGCAGTACTACCAGAATGCATCGGAGAATGAATTCGTCCCCGGGTTGATGCACGTCAACCTTGGCGGCTACCACATCCGGGACATCGAATTCAGCGCCGCCTTCGACATCGATGTCAACAAGGTCGGCAAGGATCTCGGCGAAGCCATCTGGTCAACCCCCAACAACACCATCAAATTCAGCGATGTTCCCCATCTGGGCGTTCCCGTACACCGGGGGATGACTCACGATGGCCTCGGACGCTACCTCTCCGAAATTATCACCAAGGCACCGGGCCCAACTGCCGACATCGTGCAAATCCTGCGGGATACGAAGACCGATGTCGTTATTTCCTACCTTCCGGTTGGTTCGGAAATGGCGACCAAATGGTATGTCGAGCAGATTCTGGAAGCAGGCTGCGCGTTCGTAAACTGCATTCCTGTGTTCATCGCGCGGGAGGATTACTGGCACAAGCGCTTCCTCGAACGAGGCCTGCCGGTCATTGGCGACGATATCAAGAGTCAGGTCGGGGCGACGATCACGCATCGCATGCTGACACGCCTCTTTGCCGATCGGGGTGTGCGCATCGATCGCACCTACCAGCTCAACTTCGGTGGAAATACCGATTTCCTGAACATGCTGGAACGTGACCGGCTCGAATCCAAGAAGATTTCCAAAACCAATGCGGTTACCTCGCAGATGGACTACGGCGTCGGGCCGGGCAACGTCCACGTCGGCCCATCCGATCACGTTCCGTGGCTGGAGGATCGGAAATGGGCCCACATTCGGCTCGAGGGAACAACGTTTGGCGATGTGCCACTGAATGTTGAACTCAAGCTCGAAGTCTGGGATTCACCGAACAGTGCTGGCGTGGTGATCGACGCGGTGCGCTGCGCGAAGCTGGCGATGAACCATGGGATTGGCGGGTCACTCCTGGCACCGTCGTCGTACTTCATGAAGTCACCACCGGAGCAATATCACGACGATATTGCGCGGGATCGCGTCGAGGAGTTCATCAGCGTTTACAAACACGAACGCTCCGAGGTTACGGTCTAGCGCCAAAGCACAACGATCGGGATCCCGCCGGTGGGACCCCGATCGCTGTGAAGAATGTGTTAGTCAGTGGTCGTTATTCTGCCGGTGCCACCACGTACCAGACGTCGCCGCGACCCTGTCCGGTGGTATCGCCGGCTTCGCTATCGGCGGCATAGTAGTAGAGCGGAATGCCGTTGTAGGCAACCTGCTGCGATCCATCGGCCCGGTCGATCAAGGTCAGTTCACCAGAGACACCATCGGGCAAGGTCAATGGTTCATCGGCAACGAAGGCTGGCCAGTTGACGAGGCAATCGCCATCGCAGTTGCTGACACCCTCGGTGTCGTTGCTGAAGAGGTACAGCGTCATGCCGTCGGCATCGGTGAAGAAGGTACCGAGTTCCGCAGTTTCAGAGACCAGCACGCTGCTGGCTGCCGCGGCCGGCGACGCATCCGGCGTGGCTTCCGGCGAGCCGGTGACATCGGCAGGATTAACGACGAACCAGACATCACCAACACCCTGACCAGTGGTGTCACCGACGGCAGTATCGCCAACCCAGTAGTAGAGCGGCATTCCGTTGTAGGTGACCTGCATATCGCCATCGTCGCGCGTGATGATGCCGAGTTCACCTGGTACATCGTCTGGCAAGGTCAGTGGTTCCTCGGCGCTGAAGGCCGGCCAATTGGCCAGGCATTCACCGTCGCAATTGCTGACACCAGGCGTGTCATTAGTGAAGAGATACAGGGTCATACCGTCGGCATCGGTCAGAAACATCCCGAGTTCCGGGGTTTCGGCGATAGCGACGGTCGTCGTCGTGTCCTGGGCCGAGACCATCGGGCTGAGCAACAGGAGTGAAAGGGAGGCGAGCAGGAGTCCAAGGCGTTTCATGGGAGACACGTCCTTCTCTGTGAACGAACTGATCAGCTACGGGCCCGCTGTCACATCATCCGGCATCAGTGACAAACGCGTTCCCGATTCGGCGAACCCCCCGGAAGCGAGGTGATTCCCGGGTCGATACCATCGTGACATGGCATCAGGGCTGAAACATCGGCAATTCTGCCGCTTTCTGCCAGGAGCAGATCTAGGTAGTTCTCTCCCAACCCAGCCAATTTCCGTTGCAAATGCTCACGTTGACTCCTATAGTGGAATGGATACGCTATAGGGGATTTTCGTGATGGGAAATCAATCGGTTCGTGGAAGTTTCGATCTCAATGCCTTGGGCGAGCGGGTTCGTCGGGAACGCTTGGCGATGGCGCTGACGATCGATGACCTCGCCGACCGTGCCGGGGTCAGCCGGAGCATGATTTCCGCCGTGGAACGCGGAGGCAAGGCACCGACGATCGTGGTGCTCCATCGTATTGCATCCGGACTCGGGCTCAGCATGTCGAGCCTGATGGGAGAGTCGGAGCCGGCGCGGATCATTGTGCGGCGCCGTGACGAACATCCGGTAATGACTGATCCGAGTGGATGGGAACGCCGCAATCTGGCTCCGGCACTTCCCGATCTTGCCTTCGAGTTCATGCGGACGACCATTCCGCCGGGTGTGGATGCCGGTCTCTTCCCCCCTCATGCCAGGGGATCACGAGAACACATTGCCATCGAAACGGGAATCCTGACGCTGATTCTGGATGAAGCGGTCCATGAACTTCACGCTGGCGACAGCATTTCCTACTCCGGTGACTGCAATCATCGATTCCGCAATGAGCACGATCAGGACTGTGTGTATTACCTCGCGCTGGTGGAGTAACCCGATGACATTCGAACGCAATGAACCTTTCGATGCTGAGACATTTCGTGCCCTCGGGTACCGCGCGGTCGATATTGCCACGAATCACCTGGCCAGAATGCCAGCGTCGAAGGTGTATCAGCAGGTTCCATCGGAACTCCGGTCACTTTTGATGGATCGCCGCCTGCCGGACGCTGGAACACCAGTCTCGGCACTGCTGGACGATTTCGAGCAGAATATCAAGCCGTATCCCATGGGAAACGGACATCAGCGATTCTTCGGCTGGGTGAACTCTCCGCCAGATCCGGCAGGAATTTTGGCAGAACTGCTGGCGGCGTCGCTCGATCCGAGTTGCGCCGGAGGGGATCATGCGGCGATCTATCTCGAACGTGGTGTCGTGCGCTGGCTGATGGATCTCGTGCAGTTCCCGACCGAGGGCAGCATGGGCATTCTGACCAGTGGCGGATCGATGGCATCGCTGACAGCGATTGCGACGGCGAGGCACGCCGCGTCCGTAAAGGATGGCTGGAACGATCGTGAGCAAGGTTTGCAGGACGGACACAAACCTCTGGTGATGTATCTCTCGGGCGAGGGGCACACCACGATGATCAAAGCCGCGGAATTGCTCGGGATTGGTTCCAGTTACGTTCGCAAGATTCCGGTGGACAGTGCATTCCGCATGGATGTCGGTGCGCTCGGAGACGCCGTCGAGGCTGATCGAGCTGCCGGATTACGGCCGTTTCTCGTGGCGGCATCGGCGGGCACAGTTGGAACCGGCGCGATCGATCCGCTGGATGAGATCGCCGATTTTTGTCGCGATGCGCAGCTCTGGTTTCATATCGATGGGGCGTACGGCGCTGTTGGTGTCCTCGATCAACGACTGGCGTCAAAGTTTTCCGGGATGAGTCGGGCCGATTCGCTGGCGCTCGATCCTCACAAGTGGCTCTCGGTTCCGGTCGAATGCGGATGCGCCATGATCCGGGACGCGAGCCTGCTCCGCGACACGTTCTCACTCGTTCCACCATATGTGCGCACGGAGGAGGGCAAGGGATTCGGCGGACTTCCATGGTTTTCGGAGTACGGATTCCAGCAAACGCGAGGATTTCGTGCGCTCAAGGTCTGGATGACGCTGGCGGCCGCCGGAGCAGACGGGTTGCGGGCAACGATCAGCCGGCATAACGATCTGGCGCGCTATCTGGCCGATCTGGTGCGCAAGGATCCGAACTTCGAACTTTTGGCCGATCCGACCCTGTCCATCGTCTGCTTCCGCTACGTCCCCGCCGAGGCAGTGGCAGCCAACGCGATGAATCAGCGAATCATGGAACATGTGCAGGCATCGGGAACGACGTTCGTCACGCAAACGATGATTGACGGGACGTTCTGGTTGCGAGCCTGCATTCTTCATTTCGCCACGACCGAATCCGATCTCGATGCACTGATCCGCAACATTTCGTCTGCAGCGAACATGATCGAGGCCGATAGTTCACTGCCCCCGCAAGATTGAAGAAGGCAGCTCAGCGTTACCGCATCCAGACTCGAACCATGTCCATGTGCAGGCAATGATGTTCACGAGAGGGTAGGTGAGATGTCGGATGAGATGACGATGGTTCCGGGAAAACTGGTGGGATTCGATCTGACGGTTCCCGATGCCGACGGGATTCGGGACTTCTACAAAGCGGTCATCGGTTGGGACTCAGCCGGGATGGACATGGGTGGATATGAGGACTACTTCATGAACCTGCCGGGAACTGGTGAGACGGTGGCGGGAGTGTGTCACACACGAGGTTCCAATGCCGATTTGCCGCCGGTCTGGATGGTGTATGTGGCGGTTGCCGATATCGAGGCGAGTTTGACCAGCGTGACGAACCTTGGTGGCAAGGCGCTGACGCCGATCAAGGGAGGGCCCGGAGACGGACGGTATTGCGTGATTCAGGATCCGGCAGGAGCGATTCTGGCGTTGATGGCGGTCTGAGCAGGGCCGGGCGGATGGGGTGCGTGCACGTGCAGAACAGTTTTACAGTTTCTGCCTGTTACCGGTTTTTTCCGCGTGGTTGCGGGGATTAGGAAACTGGTGCCAGGCACAACGGGATTCGCTGTTTGTTGCAGTTTCTAACCATCCGACGGCTCTGGTTCGGTGCCCAGACGTTGATGGCTTGCATATGCCCGCGGTTGTCCAGAAACCATTTGTGCCGCACGAGGAGCGGGCCGTGAAGTGGTCTCTCGACAAGCTCGGGATGACACAAAAAAGGTGCCGTCATTCGGGGTGGATCGTTCCGTCAGGATTATGCGGATGCCCGAGGCGGCTCGGACGAGGTGCGGCTCAAGATGGCGCTGGACTGGTCGACAGCGTCGGCTCAAACGATGCTGGACGCGCTCCTGAGCTTGTCGAGGCACCTGGCAACAGTGCTCAGCTTGTGTGTGACGAGATCCTTCACCCATCGACAACCTGAGTTCGGGGAGTTGATACGAGAGGTTGATGGATTCAGGAAGACGGTCCGATTTATCTCCAACCATGTGAACGTTCAAGACAGGTTGAGGTGCGGGAACCCATAAAGGACTCCCCTTAGGACTTCAGCGGATAGGTGCCGACTTCGGGCTCCAGCGGTCTCGGTGGGTGAGG
>JBBJOX010000058.1:0-12401 GCA_037724245.1 Thermomicrobiales bacterium
CACCAACACCCAGATCGCTCAATCCCGCTTCACCAGCACCACCGGTGCCGTCGCCAACCACGGTGGTCGCGGTCGGGGCCACTCCCTCGATGTTCGATCCGGTTTGACCGTCCTGATCTTCGGGTGTGTCGTTATCGGTTGCTGTCAGTTCCTGAACCCGGTCGCTGAGGGCACGGAAAGAGAAGTCACTCGCCAATCGATCTCCACCGAAATACCAGCCGGTTCCAAGCAGGACCAGGAGAATCGCGACCTGCAAGCCACGCACGACCCAGGATACGTGCGATTGCGGTTGCGTCGGCAGAATGGGCACTTCCATATCGGAGACGGTTTTGTTATCGCCGAGCGTGGCTTTGCGTGTCGCCGCCCGCGAGACAGTCGATGGAACGGGAGCCGGCAGTGGCGTGGCGTTTCGATCGAGATTTCGTGAGGTCCAGGCCGCGATCGATTCGCCAGCCGGGCGAACTGCAGATGGCTGGCGTTTGGCAGGAGGCGGAATAGCCTCGGGACCAGCCGGAGGCCAGGCTCGCTTGTTGGCGTCGCGCGGTGCATCGAACTCGGGCAGTGGCGGCAACGCCATCACGGGCGCAGCACCGACCCTGGTGTCCCAGACTGGCGTATCGGAGGCGACTGGTGTTGTGCTGACTGGAGACACACGGTCACGACGGCCAGTCAGCGTTGTTGTCAGTTGCCCCGCGGCATCACGTCCGGCCCGGACGATCAGGGTGATCGTATCGGTTGCGGTGGATCCGGGTACGGCTCCGTCCGGCGTGATCGAACATCTGATCCGGTCGTCACCGATGAGTTGGGCATCCGGCTTTAGCCATCGACGTGGAATTTCGAGCGCGATGTCACCACCGCTGATCAGGGCCAGACGGGTCGAAGTCACGATCAACCGTGCCGCAAGATCCTGATCGGCTCCAACGATGAAAACCTGACCTTCCCACGAAATGCCGTCGGCATACAGTGGACGCCAAACGGATCCCCGGGGACGTGCAACATCAGGGGCGTTGACAGGTGTATTGGAATGCTCTGAATGGTCACGCGTACCAGCCATGTGCGGTGATCCCCCTCGCTGGTTGGAACGAATCTGACAAGTGCGGAGCGATACGGGATGAGACATTGGTGGCGGCGATGCTTGTCCGGGTCAATGCCTATCCTGCACGTGGCGGTCATGCAGCCATCATGGTTGCGCCGAGCCTCCGCACAGTCCATGAAACAACCGGGGATAACAGGCATCCTCCGGCCACATGGGTGTACGTACACTCTATCATAGATGTACGGACATGAGTATGTCAGGGAGTCAACGGATCAGCTGGCGGGTTCGATCTGGGGAAGCTCGGAGGCGAGCAGGGCGAGGTGGAGGCCCAGCCTTACATCGGGATCGTCAGGATCGGCATGGAGCACGACCCGGATCTGTCGCAGCCGATACGTCAGGGTATTGCGATGGATCGCCAGCCGTTCTGCCGTCAGGCGTTGGGCACCACCGTGTTCGAGGTAGGCCCGCAGCGTTGCCCGGAGCAGCCCACGGCGATCCTCGCGGATCAGATCGCCGATCAGGGAATCGACATACTTAGGAATACGGTCGGTCCCCCAATGCTCATAAAGTAAGCGGTAGGGTCCGATCTGATGATCGCGATCGAAGAAGATTTCGCTGCCATCGAGTTGTCCCTGCGCACGTAATGCGGAGAGGTAACGCACCTGTCTGGTCGCGGAAGGGAGTTGCCTGGCAGTTGCGACGGGTTCGGAGACGACGATCCAGAGATTATTGGTTTCTGGTTCGAAAGCGCGGCGCGAGGTGTTGACCTGACGATCGGTATCGCTGACAAGAATATGTGCAGCGAAGCCGCCGATGGTTCCCGCCTCGAAATCCTGTCCCAGCGTGGAAAGTCGCCGCCGAAGCGCAGGATCGGCCTCGGTTTGAGGATGCAGGGCGACGCGATACGTGGCCCCAAGCGGGAGACCGGCACGGACTGCGGCAGTGGCCAGGCGATCGGGATCCATCCCGGTTGGCGGAACGAGAATCTGGTTCAAGGCGTGCACCCGTGCTGCTCCGTGCGGCGCAGTTGCCTCGGCGTGATCCATCGCCTGTTGCACGGCCTCGCGCAAACGCTTGCCAATCAGGCGGGCAAGGGCACTGCGATTGGACGATATGGGACCGATCCAGAGAACATGCCCGCGGCGAAGGGTTTGCTGTATCCAGGATTCGTTGCCAGCCCCGATCACAGGAGAGCTATGCGTGTCGTCGCGAGACGAGTAGGCCGTTGCACCGGAGCTGTTGGTGACGACGATCTCGAACTCGAGGAGTTCGGACAGTTGGTCGATTAGCTCACCCGGGCCCGCACCGAGGGATGTCAGTTCGGAAATCGACCGCTCGATCTCGGCACCGGTTCGCAACAGATCGTTGCGGCGCGACATGAGCAGGCGATTCAGATCGCTTTCGAGTTCGGGTGTAATCGTTGGCACCACGAGAACGGGGACGCGACTTGATGCCGGTGGATCGATATCGATGACCACACCAGCCACTGGCTGAACCGCGATTTCGTTAATCAGCAGGGGCAGTGGTACCGCCGAGTCGAACACGATGCGACGCGGGAGCAGAATCAGTTCGGCGCCACGAAGCGTCGGTAACATTGGTACGCGATCACGTGCCGAAATCACCCACTCGACATCGCGATCGAGCGCATCGTCGCCGGGCGAGGTGGGGCCTGGAAGCACACCGATATCGAGATCGGGAACCCAGGCCAAAATGTCGCGAAGGGTGATTTCACCCGCATGTGTACTCATGGCTTGCAGGCGCTCGCCCCCCGGTTTCATGGTCTCATCGAATCTATGGCGTCAGATGCACTGCGTCAGTGGTGTATCGGGGACTGCAGCGACCGGGGCCGTCTCAGCTTGTGCAAATCGTACCAAAAACATGCCGAGAATGGCAGAAGGTGACGAAGCTGTTTGCACTCTCGATGGCACACTGCGGCACGAGATGAAGTATTACCACGTGTATTTTGTGCAATAGGCATAGATAGCGCTGACGATCTTTGGAGTTACGGTCTCGTATCATTCGTAGGACGAACCGCGTACAAGTCGCGTGGATCCAGAAAGTTCTTTCATGCACACGGAAATTGGACGATCCGAACGGACAAACGAACGACTCCCGGCGCTGCTTCTGATCGGGATCAGTCTGGTTGGGGTGGCGGCGTTTCTCTATCCGTTCGTGCTCTCTGCGGCCAATGATGCAGGCCTGGAGACATCTGCCCACGGCACGGATGCACCGTTTCTATTCGCGATCGTGACTGGTGTCTGCCTTGTCGCCTCGCTGATCTCGACCAGCGATGACACGACCGGAACCAGTCGGGCGAAGATCGTGGCATTGCTTGGCGTTCTCGTGGCCATCGACGCCACGCTGCGGCTGGTGCCCGGTGTGCTCGGTGCCTCGCCGATTTTCCCGCTGATCATTCTGGTGGGGGCGGTGTTCGGAGCCACGTTCGGCTTTCAGATGGGAGCGCTGACGATCCTTCTGTCGGCGTTTCTGACTGGTGGGGTCGGCCCATGGTTACCGTTTCAGATGTTCGGTGCGGCCTGGATCGGGATGAGCGCGGGATGGTTGCCGAAGCCGGCTTCGCTAACGGCACGGGTGGTGATGCTGGCGGCATTCGGCGCACTTTGGGGAGTTCTCTTTGGCGCGATCATGAATCTCTGGTTCTGGCCGTTGAGCACGCCGGGGCTCGAAGTGGAGTCCGGATTTTCGTGGAATCCGGAATTGGGCTTCATTGAAACGCTGCGTCGGTATGGCGGGTTCTATGTCACGACATCGCTGGTTTTCGATTTGACTCGCTCACTGGCCAATCTGCTCCTGATCCTGGTTCTTGGCAAACCAGTGCTTCGATTGCTGGATCGGTACAACGCCCGATTCAGCTGGCACGAATGGCAGGACACGTCGGACGAGCGAACGGGAGATACGGCATCGGGCCGTTGACGGGAGTCGCAGGTCAACGGCAGCTTGAGTTAATGCACGCAACGCCACGGTCTGGGGCAAGCCCAGAGCCTACTTTTGGGTGGCGTTCAAGTCAGGCGGGGAGGCCCGAGCTTGATCCGCTCCAGAAGTGCCTCCGGGGTGTCGCGGTCGGTGTCCCAGCGTGATTCGATCCACCAGGTGGCGCCGGCATCGGCGAGTGGTTTCAGTTGATCGTTGTCCTCAAACGGGACGCCAGTGGTGACGCCCTCAAGCACGAGATCGAAGGGACGATCGCTGGTGCGATGTTGCTCGATCCAGGCAACAACCTCACGCACGGTTTCGGGTTTCATCTGTTCCATGGGTTGGGCTCCCTTGAACGTTGGAAGGATGCCGTCCCACTCGATCGCGCGGTTCATCGATTTCGGCGACGGGTACATCGCGACGACCCAAATCGGAATCCGTGGTTGCTGAACCGGTTTCGGTCGGAAGATGAGGTTGTCGACGCGGTGATGCGTTCCCTGATAGCTGAACGATTCACCGGTCCAGGCGCGGTCGAGAATCGCCAGCGTGTCGTCGAGAAGTTCGGCGCGTTGTTTGCGATCGGTCACCTCACCGGAAACCCGGGCGAAGCCACCATCGTGAGCAGCGGCGCCGAGGCCAACCGGGATCACGAGTCTGCCGTGCGAGAGATGATCGATGGTGATCGCCTCGCGTGCGACTTTCCATGGGCGGCGACGTGACAACGGGAAGATCATTGCGCCGAGCGTCATGTTCGACGTTTTGACGGCGAGGGCTCCAAGCATCGACCATGGATCGAAGGTGTCCACCTCGCCAACCGAGATCCCGTCCCAGGTGAAGAATCCATCCCAGCCGGCTTCCTCGGCGGCGACCGCCATCTCGAGTATCTGATCGGTTGAACCGTAGCTTCCAACGAATCCGAATTTCATGACAATCGACCTCCAGTAGCGAACGGATGTTCGGACGGAGGCCGATTCTAACGGATCGAGATGGGTCGATCAATAAGAAATGTCAGGGATAGGTAGATTGCTTGCCGGATCCGATCAATCCCTGCGCTGAGTCGGGTTCGATCTGCATCAGTTCGATCGAGTTCCCGTCGGGATCGCTCAGCCAGGCCTGCTGGTTGTTGAACGATCCGAACTTGATCGGTGTATCGAATACGATTCCGGCTTCTGTCAGTCGAGCGACATCGGCCTCGATGTCATCGCTCAACAGGCACAGATGGCGATAGCTCCGGCTGGTGGCTGGTCCCTTTTCATTCGTTGCGGGACCACCCGGGAAGAGTTCGATGAAGCGATCTCCGCCGACGTGGAGATAGAGCAGCCAGAGTGACCCGTCTTCCTTCGTTCTGCGGAACCCTTCGTGAATGCCGAGTTTGGCGTAGAACGCAAGCGAGGCATCAATATCGTGAACGCCGTAGGCGGGATGTCCAACATCGTAGATCGCCATGGATGCAGGTTCTCCTTGTCGAACAATGCTAGCGGTTCGGGACCACGGGTGGGCGACCTTCGGCCACGGCTTTTTGCGGAGAGTCGGCGGCCAGTTGCATCAACTCGATCGGATTGCCATCCGGGTCCTTGAACCAAGATTGCGTATTCGTGTCGAGCCCGAGCTTCGGTTCGATGTCGATCGTGACGCCGTTGGCGCGGAGGTGCTCAATATCGTTCACGATATCGTCGCTGACGAGGCAGAGATGCCGGTAACTGACCACCGATTTGTCGGCGCGAACGTCTGCCGCGGGGCCGCCGGGGAAGAGTTCGATGAAGCGATCGCCGCTGATGTGCAGATAGACGAGCATCAGGGTTCCATCATCCCGATGCAGTCGGAACGCTTCCTTGATGCCGAGAAGCTCGTAGAAGGCAAGTGATGCGTCGACATCGGCGACGCCGTACGCAGAGTGACCAAGATCGGTAATGCTCATGAAGTGCTCCCATAGAATCGGCCGAAGACGGTGATACCGGCATTGTCACCGCAGTTTGCTGAATTGTCATCAGGCAATCAGGCGGCCGTGGAATCCTCGAACCAGAGATTCCAGATATCGTCGAGATCTTCTCCGGATGCTTCTTCCAGCGCCTCCTGCAAATCCTCCGGTTCAGCGACGTCGAATCGGTAACGCTCGAAATAGAGTTGCAATCCTTCGAGAAAGGCGTCGCGCCCGGTCACTTCCTGAATCTCGGAGAAGCCGACCGCGGCCTTGAAGTACATGGCGAACACGTACTCGCCACCGGTCGGATAGTCGTCGGTTGGCATATCGACGATCTGGTCACCGCGCGATTCGAGGCCCCGTTCGTAGGAATCGCGAAATGCCTGGAAACTGAACGCCTCACCGGCTTCCTCACCATAGATGTGACGGAAATACAGGTCGCCGGAGACATAATTGGTCAACCCTTCATCCATGAAGGCGTGATCGTACTGGTTGTTGCCGACCATGGAGTACCACCACTGATGAAGCACTTCGTGCGCAACGGTGAACTCGAGATTGTTCGGTGCTTCCAGTGCGATGTCCTGACTGTAGTAGTCGCGCGCCATGTAGATCAGCTGCGGGAACTCGACTCCGAGCGCTCCATAGACCTCGACCGAGAGGACATCGAGTTCGGCGAATGGATAGGGACCGATCACCTCGTTGAAGTACTCGAGGGAGCGCGCTGCATATTCGGCGACCATCGCTCCGTTTTCGTCCTCGCCCGGCAAGTACCAGGAATTCACTGTTGATCCATCGATATCGATACTGCTCAACACGAAATCGTCATCGGCCACGATTGTGAAATCACGGACTGGTCCGGTCACGAAGCGTGTGGCTTGTTCATCCGAGTCTTCATCGACGTCACGTGAAATTTCGACGCCAGTGGTGACCAGTTTGTAATCGGCTGCGGCGCGGATCGTGACATCGTAGGTCGAGGTCGTGCTGAAAATGGCATCGCCATTGACGCTTGGAGGATCGAGCTGCCAGCCAGCGCCATCGACCCAGCCAGCGACCATCGGATACCAGTGGGCCAGGGCCCAGGTGTTCTCGACTTCGTCTATGCCATAGATTCCGTAGTGAATCTGGTTGCCGAACGGTACCGACGATTCGAAGGAATACGCCAGATCGACCGCCTCTCCGATGTCCAAGCGCTCGTCCAGTAGTAACGTAGCGACGGTTTCCGAGACTGAGAGTACGGGCTCAACGTCGGAGCCAGCGACCTTGGCTTCGGTGATGGTCATCGGGTCGTCGTCACCGTTGGCGAACATGCGCAGCGGCAGGCTCTCCTGTGCTGAATCCGTGTTGTTGACGTAGGCGATCCGGACATCGCCTGTCAGGCGACCGGAGTCGGCGCCATCGGACATCGTCACATCGATGGTGTAGGACGTCAGGCCGGAATCCATCACGGCACCGAGCTCATCGTGTGCTTCCGGAATCACTGCCTGAAGCTGGTTTTGCGTTTCTGCGGTCGGCGTTGCCTGTCGGGCCGAGCCAGACCAGGCCGGAATCAGGATGAGCACGCAATTGATGAACAACAGGACTGGAATGCGGAATCGGTTGGGGAACAATTGGGGCACGAGGGACCTCCGTAAAGTGCAGATTTTCGATAGAGCGCTGATTGGTACAATGGCTGATGTCGCCGTGGTGCCAGATAGCAAGTTTAGCCATGAGACGCACGCTGTCGTTTTGTCAGCTCTTGCTTACTACCCACTACGTTCGAACACATGGCGGAGTTCTCCCTGATTACGCAACCTCACCGCATGATAGCGCCCGATGTCCTGATTCTCTCCCCTGCAATCCGGGAAGCCATTCTCCTGCATTTGCTCGGCGCGGCTCCGCACGAGGGCGTTGGATTACTGTCTACTTCGTCCAGTTCGGACCACTCGGTGGTGACGGCGCTGCGCTTTTATCCGGGTGCCAATCTGGCGGCGTCTCCCACTCGATTTGCGATGGATCCACGGGATGTTCTTCACGCGGTACGGGAAATCCGCAGCGCTGGCCAAGACCTGGGCGGCATCGTCCATTCACATGTCTACGGACCACCAACGCCATCGGAGATCGATCTGGCCGAAGCCTACTATCCCGACTCCCTGATGATCATTGTTTCGTTCGCCCGGCAGCCCGCTGAAATACGGGCCTGGCATCTTTCCAAAACGGACGAACAGACAACGGTGACAAACGTCCGCATCACCACCACCGCAGCCTGACTGGTGCATGGTGGGACGCCTCCGGAACCGATTCATGCAACAATGCAACGTAATGAGGGTGCATCGATCGACGTCTCGTCGATGGGCCAATCACGACCCATGGAGCAGGGGATTATGAGCAAGTGGGCACTTCAGAGTCAGGTTGAGCCCTTACTGAGCACTGCCGAAGCGAGTTCGGGCTCCGCGAATGGAGACAGTGCCAGCGTCAGTGCACCTGCATCCGATCTCCGACCGATTGATGAGATCGTCGAGGCGCTTGGTCGATTGATCCCGGAATTCATCCGGATGACAACCGGTCGTTCACGGGAAGCATTGAGCCAGCCAGACCACGACGGGTCGTGGAGCATTGTCGACGCCATGTCGCATTTGCTGGATTGGGAGCGGGTCAATCACGACCGGGTGCATCGCCTGTTGCGCGAAGACTATCCGACCCTGCCGGATTTCGATGATTCGCTCTGGTCGGTGGAACATGACTACCGGGACAATAAGCCGGCCGACGTGTTACGTGAGCTGCAGGAACATCGTGATGTGCTGATCGAAGAACTGGGACGGCTGAAGCCAGCCGAGTGGGACCAGGCTGGTGAGTTGGAAGGACAGGGTGAGATTTCCCTGCGCTGGCTCATGAACAGCGTCTGCAATCACGATCGCAAGCACGTTGCACAGGCGCAGGACATCCTTGCATAGTGCGATAATGAGGTATGGTCTGGCGACTGTTTGCGCCGGGCAAGGTCAGTCGAGTCGAGATTCAGCATAGGTACGGAAAGAGTTCGATGGCGATCAGCTTAGTCGATGTCAACGCACCGATCCCGGTTGAACAGCGCGCGGCGATTGAGCGAATGGATAACAATTCGCTGATCATCCGGCTGCATTTCACAATCAACCATCTCTCGCGCTGGCTGTCGCCAATTCACGACGAGCACAAGCTGGAGCGGTCGCGCTACCGTGACGAACCGTCGCCAAAAGAGATTCTGGTCATGATGCGCAATGAGGAACATCGCATCTTTCCAAAGATGCACCTCATTTCTGTACAGAACAATCCTGATCTGGACAAGCTCCCGGAATTCAGGGTGACATCGGAGCGTGCCGAGCTCGATGAAATGCGTGTCCCGATTGCCCTGATGGGACAATTTCGGCGTCTCCGCCAAAGCACCTGCTCGCTCCTGCGAAGTGTTCCCGACGATGCCTGGAGCAGGCAGGGTTTCAGTCGTACTGCTCCCAACACCACGATCAGGGAACTGGCGCTGTATTTGGCAGAGTGTGACTACCGGTATCTGAGTGCGCTCGACAGGGCGCTCGATAATGTAGGGGCACGCACTGGTTTGGCGGAGATCCAGAAAACACATTTGGATGACCTCCTCAAACTTGTGCCGGAACGTCTCCGAATTTGATCGATCAGGACCATGTTTCGAAATAATGGAAAGCATTCGCTCCTATGAGTTCATCTTCGGCTGGTGCCGATCGTACATCGACCGGGTCCCAGCAATCAGCCTCAGGGCTCTCTGAAATCGAAGTTGTGGAAGCCCTCGGGCGTGAGTTTTTTCTTGCTCTGGATGCGCGAGACCCGAGGCGGGTTCGAAACACCCTTTCGGCCAATGCAACATTCCGGGCTCATCCGCATTCCGCACCGATTCGGCCCGCCGACGATATCGTTTCGTATTTCGGAACCGTGGTGTCGTCGTACCCGAATGCGCACTGGGATGTTACCGATGTGATTGCGACGCCGGACCGGGGATCGATCCAGTTCGTGGTACGCGAGTATTCGGCTCGACTTGGTCGGGAGCTGATTTCCGAGCAGGTCGCGATCATACGAGTCAATGCCGGCAAGATCGTCAGTCTCGTTGGTTATTACGACAGCACCGAATTCCAGCGGGTTTTCTGGGATGGTGAATAGGGCAATCATCGCCCATGGCTCGCGCATCTTCGTGAAAACATTGGCTCAAGTCTGTACAATTGTGAATATACGCACGAGTCGAGGGCTCGAATGTCGTTATGGGTACATCCAAGGCAACCTGGTTGCATTGCTCTTCGCTGACAGAGATCAGCATTCCTCGGTTCGCCCCACTCACTGGTTGATCTGGAAACCGTGTGTCCTTCCTGGCCGACGTAGCACGCGTGTACGTGGCCCTTTCTGACTGTCCGGAGAAATGATGTCCAACCAGAACAATCGCGAATGGAACGGCAACGGCGCACTTCAATCGGAACGCACAACGGATCAAGGTTCGCGGCAACCAGCTCCAGCCGGTCGGATGACTGGCACGTTCATCGATTCCTCGCTTCGATCCCCCGCATTTTCCACGCTCGATGATGACACCCAAAGTATCCCGGATATCGTGATTCGCCGGTTGCCGATCTATGTGCGAACGCTGCGCAAGCTGCACTCGAAGGGCACGACATCGGTTTCATCCGAGGAACTCGCCGAGCATATCGGAGTGACTGCGGCACAGATTCGGCGCGATCTTTCCTACTTCGGGAAGTTTGGGAAGCAGGGCAAGGGATACGACACGGATTTCCTGGCCCGCGCCATTGGCAGTATTCTCCGCCTCGATCGGCAATGGCCGGTGGCATTGGTTGGTCTCGGTAATCTCGGACGCGCTATCGCCGGCTACCGCGGATTTACGCCATCGTCATTCACCATCGTGGCGCTGTTCGATCGCAATCCTCAGAATATCGGAATGGTTGTCAACGATCTGGAAATCCAGTCCGAAGATCACCTGACAGAGGTGATTGCCCGCGAACGGATCAAGATCGGGATTCTCGCATCACCGTCGGTTTATGCCCAGGAAGTGGCATCGCGGATGGTTGAGGGCGGAGTCGAGGCGATTCTGAACTATGCGCCGGTCATCCTCAAGGTCCCGGAACATGTCACTGTTCGCGAGATCGATCCGGTCAGCGCTTTACAGAGCATGACGTACTACCTGAGCAACCGCGTTCCCGCCGGAACCTGAACTGCAATGCCGAAACAGGGTGTTTCCGCCGGTACCATGTGATTTCCAATACATGTGACTGAAACGCTGGGTGAATTCAGGCTAAACGACAGGCACTGAACCCTTCCCTTCGGTGATTCGGTAGACGCAGAGCTTGTCTCTGCCTTGATCGGCAGACGTGAAAACTCGTTTGACCACCCGGGTCGAGCCCAGCATCCAGACCCAGTTTCGTCGGTGAAACGGTAGGCACACCTGTCGACGACTGCTCCAGCGCATGAACACTATTCCCACTCGATCGTGGCCGGTGGTTTCGAGGTGATATCGTAGACGACCCGGTTGATGCCCTTGACCTCGTTGACGACACGATTGCTGATCCGGCCGAGTGTTTCGTACGGCAGACGGGCCCAGTCGGCGGTCATCGCATCCTGACTCGAAATCGCGCGGACCGCGATGACCTTTGCGTATGTCCGGTAATCACCCATCACGCCCGTCGAATGAACCGGGAGCAGCACTGCGAAGTACTGCCAGACATCGTGCGCCATTCCGGAAGCCTCGATTTCTTCCCGGACAATTGCATCGGCCCGGCGCAGCATGTCGAGATCCGGCTCGGTGATTTCGCCAAGCAATCGCACGGCCAGGCCGGGCCCGGGGAATGGCTGTCGCTCGACGATCTCTTCCGGTAAACCGAGGGCGCGGCCGACCTTTCTCACTTCGTCCTTGAAGAGGAACTTGAGCGGTTCCACCAGTGAAAACTTCAGGTCGTCTGGCAGTCCACCGACGTTGTGATGCGTTTTGATCTTGGCGGCGGCCTTGGTGTCCTTGGTCGTACTTTCGATGACGTCGGGATAGAGCGTGCCCTGGGCGAGGAATTCGAAGGGTCCGGTGCGATCAGCTTCTCGTTCGAAGACGCGGATGAACTCGTCGCCGATGATTTTCCGCTTTTCCTCGGGATCGGTAATTCCCTTGAGCCGGGTCAGAAACCGTTCACCGGCATCGGCATAGACGAGGTCCATACCGAAGTGACGCTCGAAAACGTCACGGACAAGTTCCGCTTCGCCGAGTCGCAGAAGTCCGTTGTTCACGAACACCGGGGTCAGCTGATCGCCGATCGCCTGGTGCAGCAGGGCAGCGGCCACCGACGAATCGACGCCTCCGCTGAGCGCCAGCAGGACACGACCGGTGCCAACCTGCTGCCGAATCTCATGGATCGCCGCATCGATGAAGGATTCTGGAGACCACGTGGTTCTGGTGTCGCACATTTCGGTCAGGAAGTTCCGGATAATGTCGATGCCCTGGGGCGTGTGCTGAACTTCGGGATGAAACTGGAGCGCGACGTACGT
>JBBJOX010000059.1:0-3235 GCA_037724245.1 Thermomicrobiales bacterium
GATATTGAGCTGGCACTGGAGACAGCGTTTCGCTTCCTCAAAGCCGATCGGTTTCGTGAAACCAATTTCTGATTCGAGCGTGTTGTCGAGGCTACCGATACCGCGTTGCGCGGCAGGCAGCACCGGCATTTCCTGACGACCGACCCCGGCGTAGTCATCGCCCCACACCAGGCGGCGACTCATCGCAGTCAGGGACCACTCGGCGACACCTTCAGAAAGAAGGGTGTTCGGCGTTGACACGTATTCGGTCGGGACTCGGGTGATTTCCATTTCCTTGATCTTAGGCAGGGTACCGCGCAGTTCGTTGTCGATCAGATCGGCGACACGTTTACCTTCGCCGATCGAGGAAATGAAGTTCGTCGGGTTGATCACATAATCGCCTGCGGCCCAGACGTTGCTGACATCGCTCTTCAGATTCTGATCGAGCAGGGGGACGCCACGACGATCGACGTTCGGGAACATTTCGCCGAGGAAGCGGTTGTCCTGCTTCTGGCCGATCGCGGTGATCACCATGTCGCAATCGATCACGAATTCGGAACCTTCAACCGGCATCGGTCGGCGACGTCCGGACGAATCGGCCTCACCGAGTTCGTTACGCATCAGTTCGATGCCGATGACCTTGTTATTCGCGTCGCCAATGACGCGGGTTGGCGTGACCATGTACATGATCTCGACGCCCTCGACCTCGGCTTCTTCCAGTTCGAGTTCCTCGACCGGAATTTCGTTGATGGTTCGGCGGTAGGTCATGACCGAGCGTTCAGAACCGAGCCGGAGCACTGTGCGAACACAGTCCATCGAAGTGAATCCACCACCGACGGTGACGACAGACTTGCCAACCCAGACATCTTTTTGTCCAAGGGCGGTTTCTTCGAGGAATTGCAATCCGGAGACGACACCTTCGAGATCTTCACCGGGAACGCCCATCGTGCTCGCGGTCTGGCAGCCAGCGGCCAGGACGACCACATCATTATCGGCGGACAGGTTCGAAAGCTGGATGTCCTTGCCGACTTCCATGTTGTAGTGAATGCGAACTCCAAGATCGGTGATCTGGGCGACTTCTTCCGAGATTACATCTCGCGGCAGGCGCCATTCCGGGACACCGGTCCACATCACGCCGCCCGGAACCGGGAACCGCTCGTAGATATCCACGCTGTAGCCCATGCGTGCCAGCTGGCGCCCGGCAGTCAGACCGCAGACACCGGCGCCAACGATCGCAGCTGATTTGCCATTTGGCGGTGGGGCAACTTCGCGACGGGTTTCGCCACGGTAGTCGGAGGCGACACGCTTCAGGTAGCAGATACCAATTGGCGCATCGACTTCCTTGCGGCGACAGGCATCTTCACACGGCCGGGCACACATACGTCCCAGACAGCCCGGGAAAACATTGTGCTCGCGATTGAGTTCATAGCTGTCGGCGTATCGACCATCGGCAATCAGGGCGATATAACGTGAGATATCGGTGTGCGACGGACAGGCGGTCATGCACGGAATGTTGTCCGAGAACCACTGTGGATCGCCGGTGTAAATGGGATAACGCTTGCCGTGGCGGATGATGTATGGCGCATAAAAAGAGGCATCGACGAAGGCGAGCAGGCGAATTCGGCGACTGTCTTCGACATCGATCCGGTCGTATCCCTGACCGGAAATGCCGAGTGCCGACAATTCACCGGCTGTCATGCCAACTTCGGACGCATCCATGGCACGGAATCGGTCGGCCGAGGCCCCACAGGACGGACATTCATCCGGTGGCGCAGCTCCTTCGTGGATCCAGCCACAAACCTTACAGCGAAACATGCATGGATCTCCGGAATCTCGAATGGCGCACGTAGTTGACGTAATCGCAGTTCCGATGCCGCTTTCGTCCTGAAAGTGGTGGCGGAATCAGATACCTGAAGTATAGCGAGAATTATTGTCATCTGTGGTTTACCGTCTGACTGCGCCGGGTATCAGTACCGGAACATCTATGGCCAACAACGCGCGTTCCGGTCGGGAACGGTCGATCGAATTTGCCCGTTGTACTGGAGAAACATGGGTCACCTCCGTCCCCGGCTCACCAGAAACACAGACTTACGAGTACGGAACGAATAGTCCTTAACGATACCGAATTCGATCTCCGTCCGAACTCCCGGATCGAGTCTAATCTGGAGTTGCCATTATCAGCGCCGGCGACTCCGCTGGTTGGGCGTGAAGCGATCGTTCATTCCCTGATCGCGAAAATCAACGATCCCGGGATTCGTTTACTGACGCTGACCGGTGCCGGCGGCATTGGCAAGACGAGAATCGCTTTGGCCGTTGCCTGGCAACTCGATCGGACGGTTGCCTTTGTGCCGCTGGCTCCAATCGCACGACCCGATCTTGTCGCGGCAACGACCGCGCAATCGATAGGGCTGGAGCCAATTTCGAACGCGCATGCCTACGTGACCCTGCGTGATGCGTTGCGCGACCGATCGCTGGTCCTGATCCTGGATGGCTTCGAGCATCTGTCCCAGGCATCACTGCTCGACAGTGATCTACTCGCCGCCTGTCCGCTCCTGACGGTTCTCGTTACCAATCGGTCGCGTCTCGCGATTTTGGGCGAATCTGTGATCCCGGTCGAGCCGTTGAAACTGCCAACCGGTGCCGATGACGCCGCGGTCGGTGAGTCGGAAGCGGTTCGATTGTTCGTCGCCCGATCGCGCGAGGTACATCCTGAATTCTCACTGAACCGGGACAACCGCGATGCGGTGGCGAGAGTCTGTACGTCGCTGGATGGTCTGCCGCTGGCGATTGAACTGGCCGCGGCGCGAAGTAATCTGCTGTCGCCGCAGGCACTGGCAGCTCGACTGGAACATCGGTTGCAACTCCTGACCGATGGTCCGAACGATTTGCCAGCGCGGTTGCAAACCATGCGTGCTGCCATCGCCTGGAGTGTCGATTTATTGGAAGAAGCGGAGCTTCGGGTTTGGGAACATCTCGGTGTGTGCTCAGGCGGGTTCTCGCTGGAAGCGGTCGAATCACTGGTTGCCGACCTTGGCTTTCGCGATCGCGACGGGCTCGCTGTTGTGCAGTCGCTGATCGATCAGGGGATCATCCGGCAAATTGCCAACAAGATTGGCGAACCACGGTTCGGGATGCTCGAAACAACTCGTGAGTACGCGGTCGAATTACTGCGCGCCGGTGACCGTGAGTCCGACGCGCGGCGGCTGCATGCCACGCATCTGGAAGCCTGGTCGCGAATTCTGCAGATTGGTCTGAC
>JBBJOX010000059.1:3245-12144 GCA_037724245.1 Thermomicrobiales bacterium
GCTGCGCCATGGCAGGGTCGCACCGAAACCGAACTGGCCAATCTTCGGCTCGCGATCACCTGGTTTCGCGATCGTGACCAGATCGAGGAAGCGATGGGGATGGTCGCGCGCCTGCAATGGTTCTGGACAATTCCGAGGTACGTCGGTGAAGGTCGGCAACTTTGCCACGATCTGCTGGAACGCATGACCAACGAAGTCGATCCACTGACTCTGGCGAATGTGCTCGACACTGCGGTTACGCTCGCGCTCTGGCATACCGACGCCGATGCCGCGATGAAGCACTATCTCGGGGCACTTGCGATCTGGCGCAAGGAAAACACGAGCGACAAGCTGGCATCGGCCCTGGTAGGACTCGGAAGTGCATCGATCGATGCGCTGGATTTCCAGGGTGCTAAGACCTGGTTACACGAAGCGTTCGCCATCGCGACGTCCAGGCACGACATGTGGGCCGCTGGAGGTTCAGCCAATCTGCTCGGAGCTGCGGAGGCCGCCCGTGGCGAACATCCACTGGCGATCACGCAGCATGAAACGGCGCTCCGCCTGTTCAATCAGGGTGGCTACGGAGCCCACTCGCGTGGTGCCCTGAACGGGCTGGCGCTGGCGTATCTCGGCATGGGCGAATTGCAACGGGCATGGGAGAACTACGAGGCCGTTCTCTCGCTATGCAGTGTCGAGGATCTCTATTCCCTCATCCCGACTGCAATCGATGGATTCGCCGAGATTGCACTGCGGACCCGGCAAAACGATCTGGCGGTGCAGCTTTTTGGTATTGCCGCAGCACAACGAAATCAGCTGGCGCTGCCGACAAGGCCGCACATGGCTGCTCGGAGCGACCTGCTGATTGTCGAGTCCAGATCAGCTGTCGGCAATGCACGCTTTACCTTGCTCTGGACGCGGGCGCAATCGCTTTCGATTACCGAGTCGTTCGATCTGGCGCGTTCGGTACAGACACCTGCACCGCAGGTTCAAAACGGTTTGACTCGTCGCGAACACGAGGTGCTGCTCCTGCTCGTCGAAGGGACTGCCGACAACGAGATCGCCGATCAGTTGTTCATCTCGCGGAGAACGGCCTCCAAGCATGTCGCGTCGATCCTCGACAAACTCGGTGCTCCCAACCGCACCGCTGCCGCAACGATTGCCTTTCGACGCGGCCTGATGTCGTCGGCCTGAGGAGTCTGTCCAGCCCGACACGTCCCAACTCCCTGATTCACGCACCGGGCTCATTTCTCGATAACCAGAGAATTTCGGCACTTTTGTCGACACGCGGGTCGACATCTACGAAACGAACCAAACTGGACATTTCACTGAGCGAGGAGCCGGAGTGTGCGCGGCGGATCGATCCCCCAGACAAGATTACGGATCGAGTGAGCACGGCCGACGGTTAACGCAAAAGTCGTGGCTTCGTCCCGACCTCGTGTATTCTCTAATGAAACGTAAGTCGGGGTTCATTGGAGGACTGAGCATGTTCATTCAGGTTGTTCAGGATATCGTTTGCCCGTGGTGCCGAATCGGGCATCACAACCTCAATTCGGCGCTGGATCAGTGGGTGGCGCAAGGGCACGAACGCCCGGACGTCCAGTGGTTTCCGTATCAGCTCGATCCAATCGAACCTCACGCGGGAGAGAAGTTTGCCGAGCGGCTGGTGGTGCGGAAGGGCATGCAACCTGAGCAGATTGCGACGATGTTCGATCGCGTTATCGAGGCGGGAACGGCGATCTGTGTTCAGTTCCGGTTCGATAAGATCGAGCTGGCGCAGAATACGGTTCTGGCGCATCAGCTGATTGCGTTGACCCCCCCAGATCGTCAGGATGCGGTGGTCGAAGCGTTGCATGCCGCCTATTTCGACGAAGGCAAGAACGTCGAGGATGTCGCCGTCCTGATCGAGTCGGCCGGGATCTCTGGTGCTTCTGCGGACGAGTTGGTTCAAATCGAAGGTGATCTCAAAGCTGGGTCCCGCGAGGCCGATGTGCTGGCGATGATCGAACAGGCGAGGGCGGCCGGGGTCACCGGAGTTCCGTTCTTCATCATCGATGGCCATTTGTCGCTTTCCGGAGCGCAGCCGGCGGCGGTCATTCTCCAGGCGCTGGAGCAGGTGGCCAGCCAGCCGGTGGGATAGCAGTCCGTCATCCCGCGCGACGTTGGGCGCAGAGCTTGTTTCTGCCTCGAATTGCAGGTGCGAGCCACGGTTAGGGACAAGCCGCTGACCATACGAATTAGTGGGGCTTTGACGGTGAGCCCGCCACCTGGTTCAGGTGTTCGCTCCGAGATACTTGCCAAACCAGGCGAGGTAGCGTTCGAGGAAATCGATGCGGTGGGTGTAGGGTCCGGTCGCGATGAACGGATGCGCTCCGCCGGGATACCGGGCGAACTCACTCTCGACTCCCAGCGCCAGCAGCGAGGTGAACATTTCCTCGGCCTGCCCGATCGGACATCGATCATCTGCCTCGCCACAGACGATCAAGGTCGGCGTCGTTACATTGTGGACGTATGTCGAAGGCGAGTGCTTGATGTAGTCCTCGAAGTTGGTCCATGGTGTGCCACCGATCTGGTGCTTCAGAAAGTGATAACCCAGGTCGCTCGAACCGTACATCGAGATCAGATTGAACACCGGGGCTCCACAGACGGCTGCCTTGAACCGGTTCGTCTGACCAATTGCCCAACTGGTCATGTATCCGCCGTAGGAGTACCCGTAAACCCCGGAAAGGGCCGCGTCGACATAGGGTCGTGCAACGACGCTGTCGAGGATCGCTTCAAGATCGGCCCAGTCCTCGACTCCCCAATCGCCGATTGCGGCGGTGGCGAAGGCGCGACCGTAGTCTGTGGATCCACGTGGATTGGAGAGGAGCGTCAGGTAGCCGTTGGTCGCCGAAACCTGGGCAAAGATGTTGAAGTCGTACCCGTAGGCGCCCTGCGGGCCGCCATGGATATCGAGCACGATCGGATAGGTTTTCGTTTCATCGAAGTCTGCCGGTTTGTACAACCAGCCTTCGATGGTGAATCCGTTGCGTTCCACGGACACGAGTTCCCAGAGTGCGACCGGGGACTCGGTGAGAAACTCCTCCAGTTCGTTCCAGAGCACGGTCCGCTCGCCAGTGGCAATCGTGATAGTGGCGATTCCGGCGTAGCCATGATTCGAATTGGTCGTTTGGACAACGATGTCCCGATTGTTGCTCGTGCTCGTACCGACGCTGCTCGCTTCCCACAATCCAACCTCGTCCAGCGATCCGGTGGTGACACCGATCGTCCACAGTCCGCTCTTGCCTCGGCTCGAACCGGTGACGAGCACCGACGTGTCGCTGAGCCAGACCGGTGCACCTGGGAAGAATACGAACCCGTGCGCAGTGAACTCGACATCCCTGACGATGCTGTTCATTGATTTCGTTGCCACATCGAAGAGATAGTAGTCGCTGTGAAAGTCGGTATTCTCATCGCCACTCAGGAAGATCGTCGAGCCATCCGGCGACCAGCTGCCGAGACCGATCGCGCCCTCCTCGGCACCGAACAGTTCAGTGTCACCGGATTCGACATCGATCAGGGCGAAACGGGAAGTGATGCCGCCGCGGTTCGGGATCACGGAATAGAGTGTTTTGCCATCCGGGGACCAGCGGGATCGAAGATGCCCGTGCTTCGCCGAGGTCAGCTGACGACGTTCCTCCGTGGCAACATCGAGGAGGAAGATCTGGTTGCGAACATCGTTGATATAGCCGAGTCCGTCCTGTTTGTAATCGGCTCGGCTGGTGATACGAACCGGAGCGTCAGCATCCGGATCGCGTGGTTTCTCCTCTGGATTATCCGGATCGACCGGGACGGTGTAGGCGATTATCGAGCCGTCTGGCGACCATTGCAGATCACCTGGGCGCAGCAGGTGATTGGTCAGAAGTTTCGATTCGCCACCGCCCAGGCTGAGCAGGGCGATCGCATTGGGCTGATCACCTTCGCGAGTGGTGACGAACGCGATGGCGCTGCCATCCGGTGACCAGACTGGCTCGGCGTTCGCCTTGCCGGCCTGCGTCAACTGGCGCTGATTCCCACCATCGACATCGCAGAGCCAGATCTGGCTTTCCGGCTTTTTGCCGTCGGCATCGGCTTTGGTGCGGACGAAAACGATGGCCGTTCCCTGCGGATTGATCGCCGCCGATGAGATGGTAGGGATTCCCTTGACTGCTCGTTCCGGAGAAATTGGTGTTACCACGCTACGTCCTTCGCTTTATCGGCCTGCATCTGCCATCAGAAAACGATCGAACCAGGCGATCGTGCGGTCGTAGTAGTCGATTCTGTGCACCGGTTCACCCAGCCTGGTGAATCCGTGGTAACCACCCGGATACCGGACGAATTCTGTTTCGCAACCGACCTTGAGCAGCGAGATGAACATCTGCTCTCCCTGGCCGATTGGACAACGCTCGTCTGCCTCTCCGTGGACGATCAAGGTTGGTGTAGTCGCCTTGTGAATGTGCGACGAAGGCGAGCGTTCGAACATCGCTTCCCGAACGTCCCACGGAGTTCCGCCGTGCTGTTCGGTTCCGAAGACGTGCCCGATATCGCTGGTGCCGAAGAACGACTCAAGATCGAAAACTGGTGCACCGCAAACGACCGCCTTGAAGCGATCTGTCTGGCCGAGAATCCAGCTTGTCATATAGCCGCCGTAAGAATAGCCATAGGCACCGGTGCGATCGGGATCGACATACGGACGGGCCACGACGCTGTCGAGCACGGCTTCAAGATCGGCCCAATCGGTTCCACCCCAGTCGTGCTTGACCGCATTGGCATAGGCGCTGCCGTACGTTGTCGATCCACGTGGATTGACGAGCAGCACCAGATAGCCGCGGGAAGACATGATCTCGGCGTGCAGGTTTGTGGCGAATCCGAACGATCCGTGGGGTCCACCGTGGATATTGATGATCAGGGGGTAGGAGCCGGAATCATCGAAATCGGCTGGTTTGATCAGCCAGGCATCGACAATGACACCATCGCGCTCGACCGGGCATTTTTCCCAGAGTGCCGCCGGTGTTTTCGCGTAGAAGTCTTCAGCATCGTTGAAGAGAAGTGACTTCTCCCCGGTGGCAAGGTCGATCCGGACCAGTCCGACCGTTCCTCCGAGGGTGTTGGTCGATTGAATCGCGAAGGTCAGATCGTCCGGCAGACTGAGCTCTCCGTGACCAGCTTGCCAGAGGCCGACCTGGGTCACGTTGCAACCATCGACATCAACTTTCCAGAGACCGCTCTCGCCGTGGAGTGTTGCGCTGATGAGCACGGTGGAATCGTTGAGCCAAACCGGGCTGGCCGGAGAAGCCGTGGCGCTGTCGATCAGGAACTCGGGATCGTTCAGCACCATGGTCATCGCACCGGTTCTCAGGTCGATGACATAGCCGCTGAGATGGGGACCACCATGCTCGTCGGCGGAAACGAACAGGCGGCTGCCGTCTGGTGAAAAGAACGCCACATCTACCTCACCATCGGCCGCGCCATAGGTTTCGATGGCTCCAGTGGCGACATCGATGACGCCGCATCGCGACAGCATCCCATTGCGATTTGGAAGCTGGACCACGATTGAGTTTCCGTCGGGGGACCAGGCGGGCAGAAGATGATCTACGGAATCCTTCGTCAGGTGCCGCCGTTCACCGGTTCCAACCTGAAGCAGGACTATCTGGTTTCTCACATTATCGAGATACCCAAAGCCATCCTGCTTGTAATCAATGCGGCGGGTTACGCGAACCGCTTTCGGTGCATCCTTGTCGACCGGTGTCTCATCCGGATTCGCCGGATCGATGAGTACCGAATAGGCAAGTGTTTCTCCATCGGGACTCCAGGTCAACGATGCCGGTTTCTTCTCACCCCGGGTAAGTACCGATGTTTCTCCCGAGGCGACGACCATGCGGCAGATCGCGTGGGAATGATCGCCCTCGCCCGATGCGACGAAGGCCAGTTCCTCGCCGCCAGGTGACCAGGCCGGCTCCGAATGCGTGGAGCCTGGTTGGGTCAGTTGCCGTCGTGTCGCGGTATCAAACGTATACAACCAGATTTGGGCGTCGTACTTGCCGGATGCCCGATCGACAACGGTTCGAATGAAGGCAACTGTCTTGCCATCTGGCGATACCCGTGGACTTCCGATGACCGGGAGATCGTACACGGCGCGGTCGGCGGTGATGATGTGGCTCATGCTGTAGCTCCTGGTTCCGCGAGATAGGTATCGAACCAATCGATCAGACGTTGCAGGTAATCGATCCGATGCGATGCGTGTGAGAGTTTCAGCATCAGGTGAGATCCGCCCGGATAGCGGACGAGCTGTGTTGTACATCCCGCCAGTTTGAGATCGACGAACATCTGCTCGGCCTGGCCCACGGGACAGCGATCGTCGGCCTCACCTTGAATGATCAGGGTCGGTGTTGTGGCGCGATGTCCCCATGTTGCCGGAGAGCGCTCGATCAACTTGTCCCGATCCTTGACCGGGTCTGCCTTCATTTGATTCGGCGTGAAGAAGAATCCGATATCACTGGTGCCCAGCATCGAGATCATGTCGTAGACCGGTGCACCGCAGATCGCGGCGGCGAAGCGGTTGGTCTGGCCGATTGCCCAGGCAGCGATATAGCCACCATACGAATATCCGTAAATACCCATTCGTGTGCTGTCAACATACGGTCGCTCCGAAACGATATCGACCGCAGTCATCAGATCGTTCCAGTCTTCTCCGCCCCAATCGCCGTGAACGGCCCCGGCAAAGGCACGACTGTAGGTACCCGATCCGCGAGGATTGATCATCAGAACCAGAAAACCATGCGTCGCCATTACCTGGGCTGCGACATCGAAGGTGTAGCCGTAGGCGTTGTGCGGACCTCCGTGCACGCTGAGAACGAGAGGATAAAGGCGGGACGCATCGAAATCGCGGGGCCGCAAGATCCAGCCTTCGATCTTCTGGCCCGCCCGATCGAAACTGATTGCTTCCCAGTTCGCCGTCAGGGATTTCTCGAAATACGCCTGATTGACCGATGCCAGTACGGTGAGTTTCGCGGATTTCCGGTTCCAGCTCACCAGCTCGCCGGTTCCGTCCAGTGTCGATCTCGACTGAACAATCGCCTCTGCGTCAGGTGTCGCGCTCAAACCACCGTGCATCGCTTCCCAGCTGGCGATGGGGTCGAGCTGGCCGGTCACGATATCCAGTTGGAGAAGCCGACTGGCGCCACCTCGAAGTCCGTGAACGATTGCCCGCTGGTCGTCGAGCCAAACCGGGTAACCCGGGGCTGCCGCGTTCTGGTAGCCGATATCAGGCAGGAAATCGAGATCGGTCGCCAGGAGGCGCACATCACCGGTTGCAGCATCGAATAGCCAGTAATCAGGATGCGCCGTCCTCTCAGGATCGCCGAGATACAGCAGGTTCGATCCATCCGGTGTCCACCACAGATTCGAGACGCTCCCGAGCACGTTGTTCTGGGGCACGACCTCGCCGGTTTCGACATCGACGAGGGCGATCGACGTATCCGGACTATCCCCAACAGCGTGGATGGCGGCGATCGACGACCCGTCGGGTGACCATCGGGGCACCCGGTGATTGATCGAAGGATCGGTTAGCCGGCGACGTTCGCCGCTCTCCACGTCCACCAGGTGAATCGCGGTATGACGTCGGTTGAAGGTGCCTCTGCCATCGAGCTTGTAGTCGAGCCGATCGACAACGATGACTGGCGGCGGCGCGTCGTTGGCGCGAGGTGTCTCTTCCAGGTTGTCCGGATCAACTTCAACCTGATAGGCAATCATTTTCCCGTCTGGCGACCAGGCGATCGCTGATGGCCCCGCGGCGTGGCGCGTCAGAATCCGCGATTCGCCGCCGGACAGGGGCAGGATCACAATCGCGCCGGGATGATCGCCATCGCGGCGAGAAACGTAGGCGATCGAGAGGCTGTCCGGTGACCAGGCGGGGCTCCCGTTGGTAACTCCCGACCGGGACAGCTGGCGGTGATTCGCGCCATCGATATCGATCAGCCAAACGTGTCCGACTGCCTTTCCGGTGGTTCGATCGGTTTGCTCGATGACGTAGGCAATCGACTCGCCGTTCGGCGAAACAACCGCTTCGGAAAGCGACTTGATGTCGTAGACAGCGGATTCAGGGGTTATGGCCTGTGACATGCTGAAAGGGTGTCCTTACTCAAAGACGCCGCAAAACTCGATCATCGTCAGCGCCAGCGTCTCGGTAGCGATGAGGATGTCGTCCAGCGCAATGTGCTCGTCCGGACAATGAACGTACCGGACATCGCCGGCGCCGTAGGCAACGGCCTCCATCTTGCCGATTTCGGTGAAGAGGCGCAAATCGAGCCCGGCCGTGATCGCAGCAATTTCGGCTTCTGTGCCGGTCACCTGTCGATGGGCCTGGCGGACAGCCAATGCCACCCGCGATTCAGGAGACACTTCGGCCGAAGCAAACTGACCACCGAACCATTCGACGACTGGCGGATGTTCGCGCAACCAGTCGTCACGGTCTGCGACTGACCCGATTCGTTCCTCGGCGGCATGTTGCATCTCCTCGATCGTTTCGCCCGGGAGGAACCCGAGGCGACCTTCGGCGATCAACGATTCCGGCACCGTTGAAGCCCAGGTGCCGGATTGCACGACGCCGACCGCAATCGGAAACTTGTTCTCCAGATGGTCGTAGAGCGGATGGCTCAGCGTGTCATTCCGTTCCTGTTCCCATGCCAGCAGGTCCTGAAAGATCGGGATGAACTTCTCGAATGCGGAGACGCCGTCGTTTCGCTTGGCACCGTGCGCACCACGCCCGGTGACCGTGATCCGGAACACGAGCGAGCCGCCATGGGCGACGACAACCTTGAGTTCGGTCGGTTCCGTGATCACGATTCCGTCGGCCCGATGGCCTCGCAGCACGAGGGACAGGGCGCCGAGACCGCCATCTTCCTCA
>JBBJOX010000060.1:0-12051 GCA_037724245.1 Thermomicrobiales bacterium
TCTGGCGCGAACCTCCGGGTGGCGCGTCCGCTGGTTACATCCTGGCTATATTCTGCCCGTGATCGTGGTCCTCTCGACCCTGTTCTACGCCCTCGCCTTCGTCAACAGTATCTATCTCAAACCACACACCAGAATCGAAGCCTCGAACTGGATGTACGACAACATTCCGCCGGGCAGCGTAATCACCAGCGAGCACTGGGACGATGGATTGCCCCTGCGGATTCCGGGCGAGGATCAGGGTCTCTTCGTCGGAGTTCAGCTGGAGCTGTATCACGCCGACGACGAGCTGAAGCTGGCGACGATGGTCAACCAGCTCGATCGTGCCGACTACGTCATCACCAGCAGCAACCGCGTCTACGGATCTACGGAGCGCATTCCCGAACGCTATCCAATGACGATCGCCTACTACGACGCGCTCTTCGATGGCAGTCTCGGATTCGAACTGATCGAAACCTTCGAACACCCGCCGGAGCTGCTCGGTATCACGCTGGACGACGAATGGGCCGAGGAATCCCTGACGGTCTACGACCATCCCAAGGTCATGATCTTCCAGAAAACCGAAGCCTGGTCTCCCAATGCGACGTTCCTGATGCTCGATGAGGCGCTGGGCGATGGATCCCTGCCAGGTCTGAAACCGATCGATCTGAGTGCGGACCAGCTCTTGCTCAGCGACGACGAAGCTGCTGACTACGCAACCGCCGGTACCTGGAGCGAACTCTTCGACCGGGATTCCTTCACCAACAAGATGCCAGCGCTGTGGTGGTACCTGATCCTGCAGGCGTTTGCCTTGCCAGCGATTCCATTACTCTGGCGAATGTTTCCGAGATTGCCGGATCGTGGCTACGCCCTCGCCAAGTTGATCGGCATCATTGGCGTCAGTTATGTCGTCTGGTTATTGGCCAGCCTGCATCTCGTGCAGTTCAGCGCAACCAGTGTCGCGATGAGCTGGATCGCCTGCCTGATCGTGGGAATCGCCCTCGTGGTCAGGCACTTTAGGGCATTCCTCGATTCCCTGATTCAACGCTGGCGCTGGATCCTGGCCAGCGAACTTATCTTTCTCGGAGCCTTTGGCTTTTCAGTCTGGATCCGGTGGCTCAATCCCGATCTCTGGCACCCGTCTCGCGGCGGCGAGAAGCCAATGGATTTCGCCTATTTCAACGCCGTGATCAAGAGCCCCTGGTTTCCTCCATTCGATCCATGGTTCTCCGATGGCGTGCTTCATTACTACTACTGGGGTTTCGTGCCGTGGGCAGCGATGTCCAAACTGACCGGGATCGTGCCCGAGGTTGCCTACAACCTGGCGATTCCGTCGCTCTTCGCATTGCTATTGCTACTGGTCTGGAACGTTTCAGCGATCCTGATCTCGCGCATCCGGGCCCACGTTGCCGATCCTGCGCGGGCACCGGGAGCGCTGCTGCTGGCGTTGCTGGCTCCACTCTTCGTCGGTGTTCTCGGCAACCTCGCAATGGCCAGGAGCATTGGCCAAGGCGCCTGGAACTACCCTGTGCTGCCTTCGTGGCTGGAACCGTTCGGCGTTCCCGGCGAAATTGTTCACGGTATCTGGAACAGTTTGACCGCGAGTCGATCGCTTCCGACGAATGCGTTCTGGGACCCGACTCGCGTGATTCCGGGAACGATCAACGAGTTCCCCTACTTCTCGTTTCTGTTCGCTGATTTGCATGCGCACGTTATGTCGATGCCGATCGTTGCTGGTGGTCTCGTTATCGCGGCGGGAATTGTCGACGGTCGATCGCAACATCCGTTGCCAGGACGACCGCCACTTCTGGCAACACTCGGTGGTTGGCGCAGTGCCGTCCCGATTGCGATGCTGGCCGGTTTGATTACGGGACTTCTGGTCGCCTCGAACACCTGGGACTTTCCTCCGGCAATTGCCTTGATCGCCGTAACCGGGCTGATCGGTTCCGGTGTCTCGACGGGATGGCGATTCCCGTGGCAAACGATCAAGGATGCCGGGATCTTCGCGGCGATCGTCTATGGTGCGGGTCAGCTCCTGCTCTTCCCCTACCTCTCCCGCTACGGAAGCCTGCCGAGCGGACTGGAGCCAGCGACTGAAACGACGACGCTGACCGATTTCCTCGTCGTCAACGGACTATTGCTCTACGCGGTGGCCGGGTTGCTGATTCTCGAGATGGTGGTGTTGCTGCGCGGTCTCAGCCTGTACGGTGGCGCCGGCAGTTTCACCATTTTCATGATTGCGCTGGTCGGCCTGGGAGCACTGGCCGTTGCCTTCCTGACCGACAGCACGGCGATCTTGCTCGTGTTGCTGATCGGAACTGTCGTTCTGGCGGTACTCAACCGGTACCAGAGTTCGAGCCATCTCTTCGTCTTTTCCCTGATCGGGTTGGCGCTGGGATTGTTGCTCTTCCCGGAACGCTTCCGTCTTGCCAACGATGTCGGGCGCATGAACACCGTCTTCAAGTTGTCGCTGCACGCATGGATTCTGCTCGGCGTCGCAGCCACCATCGGGATCGCGATGATTTTTTCACGAGATCCCGGTCGCAGCTGGTTTGGTTCACGGGCGTCGAATGTCGAGCCGCAGATTCATGTCGGAGGCTGGATATCCTCACGGGCCTGGCTGGCTGGTTTGGCTGTCCTGATTCTGGCGGGTGCGATGTATCCGGCATTGGCCACAACGCCACGCGTCGAGGATCGATTCAACGACCTGCCAGGAACACACGATGGGCTGGCCTTCATGGAGAATGCGGTCCAGGTCGAATATCCGGAAACGGGAGAACCGGTCGAGTTCTCGCTGGCCGGCGATGCCGATGCGATCACCTGGCTGCAGGACAACATCGTCGGATCCCCAGTTATCCTCGAAGGGCAGATGCCGCAATACCGCTGGGGAAGCAGGATCAGTGTCCAGACCGGTCTGCCGACCGTTCTCGGCTGGAGCTGGCACCAGATTCAGCAGCGGCCCGGATACGGTGAGTGGATTCAGGAACGCGAAGCCGACATCAGGTTCATGTATTCGTCACCGATGCCATTCGCCTCGATCCAGCCAATGATCGAGAAATACGGCGTGCGTCTGATCATCGTCGGTGATCTGGAACGGGCGATCTATCCCGCCGAAGGAATCGCCAAGTTCGAATCCGCAGCGGCGATGGGTCAACTGACCGTGATCTATCAAACCGAATCGACCATCATCTACGCCTATCCCCCGTAAGAAGGACACGACCGCATGGCAGAACGTATTCTCGTTGCCGGTGGAGCAGGTTTTATCGGCATGCACCTGTGCCGAACCCTGCTCGAACAAGGTCATCAGGTGTATTGCCTCGATAACTTCTCGACGTCGGAAATCACCGCCCGGCACGATCTGGAACAGCTCGGTGCCTTCGTCGAGGAAGCCGACGTCACACTGGCGACCGATCGTGTCTACGATGCCGTCTATCACCTCGCCTCACCGGCCAGCCCGGTGCATTACCGACGGCTCTCCCTCTCCACGATGTGGGCCAACGCACTGGGTGCCAGGCGACTGCTCGATCTCTCGACAGCCAGCCGCGGACGCTTCCTGCTCGCTTCGACGTCCGAGGTCTACGGCGATCCGCTGGTGCATCCGCAACCGGAGACTTACTGGGGCAATGTCAATCCGCTCGGCGAACGTGCCGTGTATGACGAATCGAAACGATTTGCCGAGGCCCTGACCTGGGAATACCGGCGCATGTTCAATACGAATGCGCGCATCGTCCGCATCTTCAACACCTTTGGACCCGGTATGGCGCTCAACGATGGCCGGGCGATTCCCGCCTTCGCCGTCGCTGCGCTAACGAATCAACCGATGCGGATTCAGGGTACCGGCGATCACACCCGCTGCTTCTGCTTCGTCGACGATCTGGTTCGTGGACTGCTCCAGATCGGTCAGCATTCGGCGGCCGATGGACACGTCTATAACATCGGTAACGATCACGAGATCACCGTGCTCGAGCTGGCCGAGACGATTCGCGACATTGTCGGGAGTACCAGCCCCATCGTCCGCGAAGCTGCCGCAGCCGATGATCCAACCCGGCGCAAGCCCGACCTGACAGAAATTCTCCGCGATTATGGATGGTCGGCCATGATCGACCTGCGTGAAGGACTGACGCGGACCCTGGACGATATCGCGCATCGGCTTCACGCATCGGGAGAACTTCCGGCATGATCACCATCGAGATTCTCGAACGGGGTAATCCACGCCTGTTCGACGACACCGTGACCTACCTCATGCAGAACGAAGCGATGCATTGCCTCCAGATCGGATTGTTGTTGCAACTCGACGATCCGGGCATGATCGACGCCTTATGGTGGATCGCGAAAAAGTCTGGACGGGTTGTCGGCGTGGCATCGGTGACCCCACCCCACAATCTCATTCTCTCGATCATGGCCTCGGATGGCGCAGTTGCTGCCATAGCGGAGTATCTACGGAACTCAGGCAACACCCTGCCAGGGGTGATCGGCCCGAAACCATGGTCTGAGTCGTTTGCGACGATCTGGTCGAGTGATCAGGGATCTCGCCTCGAACTCGATCTCGATCTCGACGAATTCGTCTACTCGTGTTCCGACGTGCAGTTTCCCGACGTGATGTCCGGTTCGGCCCGCTTTGCCAACGAACTCGATATTCCATGGATGGTGAACTGGCTGGAACAATTCTATGTGGATGTCGGGCTCGAGGAAGAAGCCCGACTCACCGACCGGGGGCAAACGATCCACAAGAAGCTCCGTACTGGTGGCTTCGTCCTCTGGCTGGATGATACCGGCGAAGTCGTCAGTCTGGCCGGGTACGGAAACGCAACACCAAACGGCATTCGGGTTGGTCCTGTCTACACGCCGAAAGAGCAACGCGGCAAGGGCTACGGGGTAGCGGTCAGCGCCGCCGTGACGCAGCACCTGATCGACTCCGGAAGGTCGTTTGTCTTTCTCTTCACCGATGCCAACAACCCCGTTTCGAATCATGTCTATGCCAGGGTTGGCTACGAGGTTGCGGGAGCGTTTTCGGTTTATCGGTTTCAGGCGGCCTGACCACCCAGCCCAACACACGGAAGAGGGCAGTCGCAATGCGACTGCCCTCTTCTGCCTCCCCCCCACTGCAACGAGCCGGAGCCCGGGCAGCTCTTCGGTAATGAACTGTGCTGGTAGACTCGGTGTATGTACGTACACTCCGTGCAACTTGAGGATACAAGATGGACGGCAGTTTGTGTAGGTGAAGCACGTGATCGATTTCTGAAACCGTCGCGAATCGGCAAGGGTCTGGTGCCCTGACCGAGCTTCACATAGAATAGGCGCGTTCTCAGCAGACGCGCAACGCATAGCCACGGAAGGGATCTGTGATGGCTCTTGCAACTTCAGCCCGAAGCCGTACCCGTTTTTCTCCCGAACAGATCGAGGAGTTCAACGCCAACGGATATCTCGTACTTCGCAGCTTCTACGATCAGGAAGACGTAGCCCTGTTGCAGCAAACGTTTACCGATATGCACGCAGCGGGTCCGATTCCCAAACACTTCAACCCGGTCAGCGAGGCGGAAGCCAACGGCGATCCGCTCAAGATGTATCCGAGGGTGATGCATCCGCATCGCGTCAACGACGTGGCCCGGCAGTATCTGCTCGAACCTCGGCTCGAACCGGTGCTGACCGGACTTTTCGGTGAGGAACCGCTCGCCGCCCAGAGCATGTTCTATTTTAAACCACCCTCAGCCCGAGGCCAGGCCCTGCATCAGGACAATTTCTACCTGAATGTCGATCCCGGAACCTGCATCGCCGCCTGGCTGGCCCTGGATGAAATCGACCGGGATAACGGTGGGCTCGAAGTCGTCCCCGGGACCCACGCGATGGATCTCTTCTGCCCGGAAGAAGCCGATGCCTCGGTCTCCTTCACCAGGGAATACGTTGCGCCGCCACCGGGGCTCGATGCGGTTCCGGTCGATATGAGTCCCGGCGACATGCTGTTCTTCAACGGGAGTCTGGTGCACGGATCGGGCCCGAACTCGACCACGGATCGTTTTCGCCGCTCGTTCATTTGCCACTACATCGGACGCTCGGCGGAGAAGATGTCGATCTGGTATCGACCGATCCACACCTTCGACGGTAAGGATGTGATTATCGATGCCAACGAAGGCGGCGGTCCGTGCGGCACCGAAACAGTCGGTCCGCACTAGATCTTAAGAAATCGTCAGTAGGGTCTGTGGCAAACAGAAAATCGCTTGCGATTTAGCGGATGCGATCCATTGTTCCCTGACCGTGGTGTGGTGGCGGCCAGAATTCACGGCAGAGACAAGCTCTGCGCCTACCGTTGTTCTCCGACCATGTGTCCACAGGTGCTGAAATCGTCATTCGTCAACAAGGGAGCCTTATGTCATTCGAAGAAGCAGCCAACGCCCCGGGACTACGCTGGGGAATCATCGGATCCGGAACAATCGCCAACAAGTTCGCAATCGGGCTGACCTCTGCCACCGGGCACACCCTGCAGGCCATAGGCTCCCGCAGTGCGGAGAAAGCCGCGAAGTTCGGCGACGCCCACTCGATCCCGACGCGCCATACCTCTTACGAAGCACTGGTCAACGATCCCGAGGTAGACGCCGTCTACGTCGCGACGCCGCATCCGGACCACAAGGCATCGGCTCTGCTGTCGATGGGAGCGGGCAAGGCGACGATCTGCGAGAAACCGCTGACCGTCAACGCCGCCGAGACGCAGGAGCTGATCGCCTTTTCGAAAGCCAATAATGTCTTCCTGATGGAAGCAATGTGGCCACGATTTCAACCCAGCTACTACTGGATTCGCGACCAGATCGCATCCGGAGTGCTGGGTGATATTCGCCTGATCCTCGCCGAGGTCGGCTGGAACTCGACCTTCGATCCGAAATCACGCATGTACGCACCGGAACTGGCTGGTGGCATTCTGCTCGATGGCGGTGTCTATCCGGTCTCGTTCGCCTCCCAGTTCCTCGGCACACCAACCGAAATCGCCGGCTTCGGCACACTCGGTCAAACTGCGGTCGATGAACAGGGTGTGGTCAATCTCCGCTACAAAAACGGCGCACTTGCCAGCATCGCGATGACCGTGCAGACGAACCCCCTGATGTCGGCCCGCATCTGCGGCACCGAAGGTACCCTCTCGATGGGGATCTACTGGTGGCCCCAAGACGTCACCCTGCATCTGAAGGGTAAGGATCCGGAAATCGTACCGTTCGAGATCATCGGCAACGGCTATCAATACGAAGCACAGGAAGTCGCACGCGGTGTCGCCAACGGCTGGATCGAATCGCCGTTGATGACCCACGCCGAATCGCTCTCGATCATGGAAACCATGGATACGCTGCGCTCGATCTGGGGCGTCCGTTACCCGTTCGAATAGAGAGGTCACCGAACCACCATGCCAATGGAATATGGATCACTCAAGGGAATTTCGAAACCACTGTCACGCCTTGTCCAAGGAACGATTCCGCTCTCGGCGGACGATCCCGACACCGGCTATGCCCTGCTCGATGGTGTCTACGAGGCCGGTGGTCGTGCCTTCGATACCGCCCACAGTTACGGCAACGGATCCAACGAACGGATGCTCGGCACCTGGATCAAGAGCCGTGGCGTCCGCGAGGATGTGGTCGTCCTCGGCAAATGTGCACACCCGGAAGGTGACAAGCCGAAGCGCGTCACGCCGGAGGACATCACCTCCGATCTGCACGAATCGCTCGAACGTCAGCAAACCGACTATATCGATCTCTGGGTGCTGCACCGCGACGATGAGGATGTTCCGGTCGGTCCGATCATCGAATCGCTGACCGAGCACCAGCGTTCGGGCAAGATCAGCGCCTTCGGTGCCTCCAACTGGTCGACCGCGCGAATTCAGGAAGCCAACCAGTACGCCGCCGATCACGATCTCGAACCGTTTGCCCTGAGCAGCCCCAACTTCAGCCTCGCAGTACAGATTCAGCCACCGTGGGCCGGGTGTGTCAGCATCAGTGGACCAGACGCCGCCTCGGAACGTGCCTGGTACGTCGAGAACACCATCCCGATCTTCCCATGGTCGAGCCTGGCCGGCGGATTCTTCTCGAATCGCTTCAGTCGCGAAAATCTCGATACGTTCGATTCCTATCTCGACAAGCTGGCCGTATCGACCTATTGCTCGGAAGACAACTTCAAGCGACTCGACCGCACGCGCGAACTCGCCGCTCGCTACGATGCGTCGGTTCCTCGCATGGCAATGGCCTACGTCCAGAACCAGCCGCTCGATATCTACGCGCTCGTCGGCTGCCAGAAGGCATCCGAGTTCGCTGATAACGTCGAAGGACTGAGTCTGAAACTGAGCCAGGCCGAAGTCGATTGGCTCGATCTGACCAGCGACGAGCAGCCCTGGTAACAGCTGGTCCGCTTGCCGTTTCGTAGGGTCATCAGCTTGTCTGTGACCTAAGATCGGGACGGCAGAATTAACGGCAGAGACCAGCTCTTCGCCTACCGTTCTGCGGGGAAACTTCGTCTCCGATTGTAGCGTTCGATCCCTTGTGGGCGACCACGATTCCGCGTCTGCCAGGTTCGTCAGGGACAAGCCCTGCGGCCACCCTGAGAATGGGCTGTCAATCATCACAACTGGTGACAAGCATCCGGGCATCCCTTGATGTCGAGGCTATACTCCGAGGCAGAAGTGTGTGCGCGACGAACCAGGCTCGCCGCATCCCGGAGTTCTGACGGCATGACATCGAGATCGAGCGTGAACCAGTCCGGCATCAGCTCCGGGCTGGTTTTTCTTCTGGCTGCAGCCAGTGGCCTTTCTGCAGCCAATCTCTACTATTCCCAACCACTCCTCCACACGATTGCCGAAGAATTTGACGTAGGCTCGGCAACCGCCGGGCTGATAGTGACCTTCACCCAAATCGGATACGCCATCGGTTTGATCCTGCTGGTGCCACTGGGCGACATTCTGCAACGTCGAAAACTGACCTTCGCCCTGCTTGTCTGCACCACGCTGATGCTGGTGCTGACGGCGCTGTCTCCGGGGATCGAAGTGATGATCGGACTGGCGGCAATGATCGGCCTCGGATCGGTCGCGACCCAGGTCCTCGTTCCGATGGCAGCGTCCCTCGCCAGCAACGAGACCCGAGGTCGTGTTGTCGGGACAGTGATGACCGGGCTGATGATCGGAATTCTGCTGGCACGTACCGTATCGGGAGTCGTCGGCGATGCCTTCGGCTGGCGTGCTGTCTACTGGCTCGCGGCGGCAGTCTCGCTGAGTCTGGCGTTCACCTTGCTGCGACGCCTGCCTGTCGATCCGGAACGAACGTCGCTTCCATATCCTGCCTTGCTCCGATCGATCGGAACGCTGATTCGGGAGGAACCGGTTCTGCGACAGCGGATGCTGTTCGCCGCCCTGGCCTTCGCTGCATTCAGCGGTCTCTGGACCACGATCGCCTTTCTGCTTTCGGAACCACCCTACGCCTACAGTGATCGCGTGATCGGACTCTTCGGACTGGTCGGAGCGGCCGGAGCGTTGATGGCGAATCGGGCTGGTTTCTTCGTCGATCGCGGTTGGGGTCACCTCACGACTGGACTCTTCGCTGCGGGCATCGCCATCTCGTACGGGTTCATCTATCTGGGCCAAACCTCTCTGGCGGCGTTGCTGGTCGGGATTCTCCTGGTCGATGTCGCCATCGCCGGATTGCAGGTGACCAACCAGAGTTTCATCTATCAGCTCGCGCCGGAATCTCGGAGCCGTGTCACCGCTTGCTACATCACGTCCTACTTTCTCGGTGGCGCTATCGGCTCTGCCCTGGCGGCGGCGATCTACGATTCCGGCGCTGGCTGGGCCGGTGTCTGCCTGATTGGCGCGGCACTGGGCGTGGCAATTCTGGTGGCTCATCTCTTCTTCCGGCGGCAGGCCAGCGCCGACCGGACCGGACGGCCGTTGGAAATCACGACGCAGGGATAACAACGACAGGAGATCGCTGTCACAATGCCGAACATCCTCATTACCGGCATGTCGGGAACCGGAAAATCAGCCGTCCTCGGCGCGCTGGCGGCCAGAGGTTACGAGGCGGTGGACACCGATTCGGACGAGTGGTGCGAGTGGGTCGACATTCCCCATTCGGGCTCCGCCACGGAACGCGACTGGATTTGGCGGGCGGATCGGATGACTTCGTTGCTGACGCTGGATCGCCCTGGCCCCGTGTTCGTCGCCGGCTGCAAATCGAATCAGGGAGCGTTCTACCGGTATTTCGCGAAGATCGTGCTGCTAAGTGCCCGCCCCGATGTCATGATCCGGCGCATCGAGCGTCGAACCAGCAACGCCTACGGCAAACGCGCCGATGAGCAAGCCGACATTCTGGGCTACGTGGAAACGGTCGAACCGCTCCTCCGCGCCAGCTGTGATCTCGAAATCGACACGTCGCAGATCACGATCGAAGAGGTTGTCGCAAGCATCGTCGAGTCGATCAAGACCTGACATCCCGAAATGCATTCAAACCCTCGTGGTCGCCTAAGTTTGCGATCGTCCAACCTGGGCAGAGACCAGCTCTGCGTCCATCGTTGTTAGGCAATGTGGGCGAGTCAATCCGGCGCGGCGCTCGAAGGGTCTGGCCTTTTACCTGACCGTGAACCCGCAATCCCCAACCCCATGAACCAGACCTGGTCAATCCGGATTCGGCAGCGCCAGCAGGCCTTCCAGATCGAGCCGGTTGGTGAACATCTGGACCTCACCGGATTCCGTTCGTGGCCATTCAGCCTGCGGTCGATCCCAGTACAATTCGACGCCATTCCCGTCAGGATCGTTCAGGTAAAGCGCCTCACTGACGCCATGATCACTGGCTCCGCCAAGCGGTATGTTGTATTCCAGCAATCTGCGAAGTGCCTGCGCCAGTTCTTCCCTTTTCGAGTACATGATGGCGACGTGGTAGAGCCCAGTTGTTCCCGGCG
Organism: Thermomicrobiales bacterium; assembly: GCA_037724245.1. Taxonomy (GTDB): domain Bacteria; phylum Chloroflexota; class Chloroflexia; order Thermomicrobiales; family UBA6265; genus JBBJOX01. The sequence continues at coordinate 10,891 of JBBJOX010000060.1, forward strand.
GTGGTGGCGAACCGCCCTTGCTTTCCCAGGTATTCAACCCGATGTGATGGTGATATCCCCCGGCTGAAATGAAGGCCGCCTGCGATCCAAATCGCAGCACAACCTCGAAACCGAGCACACCATGATAGAAGGCCAGTGACCGATCGATATCCGCCACTTTCAGATGAACATGACCAATGCGCGTCGTGGCCGGGATCACGAATTTCGAGGTGTCGCCCGCTGATGATTCTGACATTGTGGTTCTCCTGAAAGCACGTCGCGTCCTTGTTCCCGCAAACGTACGTGAGAACGAATCACTCCTGCAATAATGGAGATCGAGATGGGCCTCCGTTACAAAACCGCGACGTCGCGACCTCGGGTTGCCGCACCCCGGATTGGTGCAGAACTGGCAGCGCTTCGGCCGGGTTGTGTCATGATTGGCGTCAAAAGTAGCCGGGTCACAGCAGAAAGATGAAATCGCGTGCCATTCTCCGATCGCAAAGCCGCCACGAGTGATCGAGTGTCCGTTATCGGGCTGGGTCGTTTCGGAACAAGTCTGGCCAGGGCGCTGCACGACATTGGATATGAGGTAACCGCCATCGATCTCGACGAGCATCTGATTCAGGAAGCGTCCGATTTCGTCACCCTCGCGGCGCAAGGCGACGGTACCGATCAGGAACTGCTTCGTCAGTTACATATCGATCGATCCGATGTCGCCGTGGTGGCCCAGGGCGAGAATCTCGAAGCCAGTGTCCTGACCACGATGCTGCTCAAGAAACTCGGTGTGCCCTGGGTCGTCTCCAAAGCCAAAACGGCGTTGCACGGCGAACTCCTGCAGAAAGTCGGTGCGGATCGGATCGTCTTCCCCGAGTACGATGCCGGCGTGCGTCTGGCTCACTCGTTGGGTGTGCGTCATATCAGCGATTACATCACGCTCTCCGCGAACGCCGGGATTGCCAAGCTTCTGGCGCCAGCCAATCTTGTTGGGCACACGCTCGAGAGTTGCGTTGGGGCGCATTCCAAACTCAATATCCTGTTGATCAAACGAGGATCGGAATTGATCACTGTGCCGCATTACCAGGAAGTTATTCGAGAGCACGATGAGCTGATCATTGTTGGTGTCGATTCCGATATCGAACAATTCGCCGAAACCACTCCGCTGACGACCCGTGCCGCACGTGA
>JBBJOX010000061.1:0-1070 GCA_037724245.1 Thermomicrobiales bacterium
GGGCGATGTCCGTTGCGTCCATGCCGGCAGCGCCCAGCGCGGCCTTGATCGCCCGGGCGGCCCCGGCTCCGTTCGGTTCCGGGGCGATCGGGTGGAAGGCATCGTTGGACGTGGCATAGCCCGCGATTTCGGCATAGATCCGGGCACCGCGCGCCAACGCGTGTTCGCGCTCCTCGAGCACGAGCATGCCAGATCCCTCACCGAGGATAAACCCGGCGCGAGTGGCATCGAAGGGACGACTCGCACCGTCGGGATTTTCGTTCGAATCGGTGACCAGAGCCCGCATGGCCTCGAAGCCAGCCTGGAACAGCGGGTGATGGGTCGATTCGGTCGAACCGGCGATCATCAGCGGGGCGTGACCGAACTTGATCGCATGAAAGCCGTCGCCGATGGATTGGGAGCCGGTGGCGCAGGCAGTCACGACGGTCGAACTCGGACCGCCCATGCCGAATCGGTGCTGAACCGTGTACGCCGCCAGATTGTGCGGAAACATGACATGCAGGTGAGGGGGAACGCGACCGGTACCTCGAGCGAGCCAGGTTTCGTGAACCGGCAGCAAGTCGTCGTAGGACCCGCCAATACAGGTTCCGAAGGCAGCACCGGCCAGCGTCAGATCGATGTTCGGTTGCAGGCTCTCATCGAGGAGCCCGGCATCGATCATCGCCTCGCCGGCTGCTTCCATCGCGAAGCGGGAAAAGCGCGATGTATTCCGGGCCGCCTTGCCTTCAAGAAACCGATTCGCCACCTGACTGTCATCGACGTCACCGCGCAGCATGCACTTGTGCTGAGCGGGATCGAGATTTTCGGCGCGGCGGATGCCGGTTTCGCCAGCCACAATGCGTTGCCAGGTTTCGGTAGCGGTCGGGGCCAGCGAGCTGATCGCGCCAATGCCGGTGACGACAACGCGCCTGGATACCATTGAAGGAGGAGTGAAAGATGTCACGGCGTATACCTCGTCTGCTGACCTGAGTGCTCGATTGATCGGGTGATGGCGAATTCAGGACATGGTACCTGAGAGCGCAGACTGCCGAACGTACCTATGACGCGCCGGGTTCCGAAATATCAGGAAC
>JBBJOX010000061.1:1080-8798 GCA_037724245.1 Thermomicrobiales bacterium
CTGTTTTGGCAGTCCCGGTTGGCGTCCCCATTCCGACCACGAAGGTCCATAGTTCTGCGGATGCCGGACCCCGAGGTGTTTCAGGACGACATAGGCATTCGCGGCACGCAATCCGCTGCCGCAAAAGGTGGCAATCGGTGCATCCGATTCGAGATCGATTCCCTGGGCGACATAATCTGCCCGGATCTCTTCGAATGGGCGAAACAGACCGTCGGCAGTCAGGCTGCGGGTCCACTCGAGGTGTTTCGCCCCGGGGATCGTCGCGGCGGAGAACTCCTGATCGGTTCTGGTATCGACGATCTGCATCGAACCGTTGGCCGAAAGCGATGCCGCGACCGACTGCGCCGTTGCGACGACATCGCGATTGACCGTGAGCTGAAACTCGCTTGGCGTCGCGTGTGTCGCATCACCCGTGACCTCGTAGCCTGCGGCCAGCCAGGCATTGAACCCGCCGTCGACCAGCGCCGAGGCGGCGACACCTGCCACATCGCCGAGCCAGACGGCGTAGGCAGAGCTGGTACCACTGAAATCCTCATAGGCGATCATCGTGTCCGATGCTTCGATACCCGCCTGTTGCATCAGGGATTCAAGCGAAGACTCCCACTGCGCAACAGCGTCCGGAGCCGAACTGAGCAGCCTCGTGCCCATGATATCGAGAGACAAGGCTCCCGGGATGTGGCCATCGAGAAAGCGCTCGATCGGACGCACATCGATGATTTTGAGACCAGGATCGTGCAGATGATCATTGAGCCAGGCTACGCTGATCACCGTTTCAGGTCGTTCTGTCATAGAAAGGAATTCCTTTTCAAACGTTGCCGATATCGTTGGCAGGATTGTACTCCCCGATCGAAATTGCCCGTGTTCCGGGCTGCCTGATAGTGCCTGAACCAGGTGTTTCGAGGGCGTTTGAGTGGAACTGGAATGGTGTTGAATACCGTACGGACGCCTACTTCTGCGTGGTACACTCAATGCTCGCGGCAACGTTCGGAAGCACAACATTTCGGACGGCCACGGACGATCTTCGACGTGTCTGAATCGGTACATGACGTATTCTGGCGCTGCGCAATCGGCACGATGGATTTCGCTGATGGAGCTCGACTACACGACGTATGAAGCGCTTCCTCTTCGGTCTGCTGCTGGCACTGGCCGCCATCGCTCAATCGACAATTGTGCCGCAGCTTAACCCTCTGGAAGTTTCGCCCAACTTCGTTCTGGTTCTGCTCTTCATCTGGGCCGGTTTGCGTGGTACCCGCGAAGGTCTGGTCTGGGCGTTCCTGGCTGGATTGCTGATCGACGTTCTGAGCGTGGAAACGCTTGGAGTTAACGGTATCGCCTTGGCGAGTGTGGCCCTGCTGGCCGGTTCGGCACAAAGCCGGATGTTCAGATCATCCGTATTCTTTTCGATCGTGCTGGTGGTGGCTGCTACGTTTATCTACAGCCTGATCATCTACACGATCCGCGATGTGCGACCGAACGTGTTCATCCTTGTTCAGGCCCTGCTCCACGCGCTTATCGTGCCATTCGCTTACATCATCATTCGTACGTTCGATCGATAGCCTCGCTGCAAGGTGCAGATGACGTTGTCAGGCAGACGGAAAATCCATGTCCCGACGCAAGAGAATGCAATACGATCCGCCGCATCTCCGCAAGAAACGACGTCGCGATCCTGCGGCCGGTCGTTCCGAGCAGGGGTATTTGAGTCGGAGAATATTTCTGGCCAAATCTGGCGTGGTCGCGATTTTCGCTGTGCTGGCCGGGAAACTGGGCTGGATGCAGATCAACCAGGGTGAGTCGTACAAGGAAATCGCCGAGAACAACATTCAGTTCCGCGAAGTGATCAAGGCGCCGCGAGGCCTGATCACCGACCGCAAGGGGCGAACTCTGGCCGAAAATCGCCGTGCCTGGGAGGTGCGGGTGGTTCCGTCCGGATTGCCGAGTCGCACTGACGAACCGGAAGCGCGGAAGCGTGTGCTCGAATCGCTGGCTGCGGCACTCGGTCTCGAGAACGTTCTCGTGATCGAGCCGAACGCTGTACCCAAGGGATCGGCCGATCTCGTCTATAACCGGGTCGCGACAATGCTCGGCACCGATGAAGCGAACAAACCGGATCAAATCCAGTTTTGGCGCGAGCAGTCGTTGTCGAACGACTACGTCAAGGTGGTCGATCTCAGCATCGACGAGTCGGCGATGTTCCGGTCGAAACTTTCCGAGTTGCCTGGTGTTAGCGTGATCAATGAGGTCGAGTACCTGGTTGAGAATATCTGGTCCGAGGATCGACCGGTGACGATTCGCACCGATGTCCCCCGTGAAGTGGCGTTGCGACTTGAGGCGAACCTGCTCTATTTGCCGGGTGTGACGCTGGACGACAATGCCCTTGTCCGGTCCTATCGTGGCGGCGAGATCATGTCGCACGTCATGGGCTATGTGCAAACGATCGACAATGTCAGTTTGCGCAGTCCGGAAAATCTCGACGACAACAAGCAGCGGATCTACGACCAGAGCGACTTCATCGGTCGTGAAGGGCTGGAGCAGGCGCTCGAATCGCAGCTTCGTGGGGTCAAGGGTGTGCAGATTGTCGAACGCGACGTCAATGGCGTCGATGTTCGGGTGCTTCGCGAGGGAGCGATTCTGCCGGAACCGGGCAAAAACGCCCGATTGACGATCGACATGGAACTCCAGGAAGCGATCGGGAAAGCGCTGCGCAAGCAGATCGATGCCGCAGCCGCATTCAAGGTCACCGACAACGCGAAGCGGCTGGCCGATGGCAAGAAGAAGCCGGACGGCACCCCGTCGCAATGGGAGATTCCGAACGCCGGGGCGGCGGTTGCCTTCGATCCGCGCAATGGCGAGATCCTCGGGATGGTCAGCTATCCCTACTACGACAACCAGTTGTTCGTGACCGGGATTTCGCAGACCAAGTTCAGCGAGTATCTCGAGGCCGAGCGCGGTACCCCGTTTCTGAATCGCTGCACGAACGAACTCTACCCACCAGGATCAACCTTCAAGATCTTCCTCGCGGCATCGGCGCTGCATCAGGGCACAGTGAAGCCGGAGGACACCCATGTCTGCCGCGGTGCAATCTATGTGCCGTATACCAACAACATCGCCCAGGGCACTCCGATGGCCTGTTGGCTCGGCTGGCAAAACAGCGAACACTCCGAACTCAATTTATTCGACGCGATCAAGCGCTCCTGCGATACCTACTTCTACAACGTCGCTGTCTCCAAGAGTCAGGATCCGGAAGCGTTCGAACCGGCCTACTATCTCGATTACAACATGCTTGATCAGGAGATCGTCAGCAACGAGAAGCACGTCTTCGACGGTCTCGGCATCGATCCGATGGCCGACGATATGCGCCAGCGATTCTGGTTCGGCAAGCCGACCGAAATCGAAGTCGTCGAGGCTCAGGGACTCTTCCCGGATCGCGAATGGAAAGCGGAAATCAATCCGAATGAAGACTGGAATGTCGGCGACACGCTGAATATCTCGATCGGTCAGGGAGAAACCAAGGCGACGCCGCTGCAGATCGCTCTCAACACAGCATCACTGGCTAATGGCGGACGTATGCTGAAACCACGCCTGATTCACAGCTTCTTCGACCAAACCGGTGAAGAGGAACAGGAAACGGTGGAGCTGGGTCGCCTCGAAATCGCACAGGAACACATCGATGTTGTGGTCGAGGGAATGCGCCGCGTGGTCCATGAGGAACAGGGCACGGCCTTCACCTCACTGGTCGATGACATGCCGGTCAGCAAATGGCTGCTGACCAATCCGGAGGATGAAGAGGAAGAGATCATCATCGCCGGGAAAACCGGGACCGCCGAGTTTGGGGAGATCGATGAACTGGGAGCGCGCGATACGCATGCTTGGTTTACCTGTTTCGCGCCACTGGAGAATCCGGAAATCGCGGTTTCGGTCGTGATCGAGGCGGGAGGAGAAGGCTCGACCTTCGCCGTGCCAGTTGCCGACGAAGTGCTGCGCGCCTACTTCGAAATGACGGGTCGCCGACCACGAGGCAAGGTGCTGAGCACCGATTTGATGACTGCTCCGGGTGACGCGCCGGCCGATCCTGATGCAACACCAGACGCGACCCCGGATGCCGGTTAGCGATTCATCTGGTTGCCGTCGGGCTCAGGATCAGCGTTTGAGATTGATCTGGCATAACCCATCTACGGCCGACCAGTAGGCTGTTTCCGCATCGTCGAACGAGTTGCCCGGTGTAAGGTGAGACGATGCACCATTTGGGAGTCGTTCCCCGGTTGCATCGACCTCGTGAATCTTCCAGAGGTAGGTCGGTTTCTGTGGGTGATCAGGGAAACGCTTGGCAATGGTGATGATGAATCTCCGGCCGCCACTGACGACCCGAAGTCCAACGCTTTGCTGCATGGATCGTTCGCCCAGCAAGCGAACAGGTTCCAGCGCTATTTCTGTCATCTGGACTGCGATACGATCGAAACAGTCAACCATTTTTCATCACCTGCGATTCGAACCGAACTTCCACAAAGGTACACCAGGCTGAAACGTCGGGAATGGCACCTGCGGTAGAATCCTTGACAGCAGGGCACGTTCGTTTTGACGTGCCGAATCCATTCGGAGAGTAGCGCGTGCAAGTCACCTTCCTCGGTCACGCTGGCATGTCCATCCAGACTCAGCACGGAAGCATTCTGTGTGACCCCTTTTTCAATTCAGCCTACTTCACCAGCTGGTTCCCGTTCCCGGCCAACGATCAGCTCGATGTGACACCGTTCGTCAACCCGGATTACCTCTATTTGTCACACACGCACCTCGACCATTTCGACGCCCGGTTTCTGCGGGATCGCGTCAGCAAGTCGGCGCGTGTGCTACTTCCGGATCACCCCCTCGGGCTTGTCGAGAAGGAACTTCGCAAGCTCGGATTCACCGAGTTCATTCACACGAAGAACGCGGAGCCGATCGATATCGATGGGCTGAAAGTGATGATCACGGCGCTGATTTCACCAGCCGATGGACCGTTGGGTGATTCCGGGATCAGTCTCGATGATGGCAATGTCAGATTCTTCAATCAGAACGATTCGCGCCCGGTGGAGTTTGAGGCACTGGCCGAGTTCGGACCCTACGATGTTCATTTTCTCCAGTATTCCGGGGCGATCTGGTACCCGATGGTCTATCGGTTCCCGCAACGGATGAAAGATGCGCTGAGCAGTAAAAAGCGGAAGACGCAAATGGAACGTGCGCTTCGCTATGCGCAGCAGATTGGATCACCGCATATCGTCCCGAGCGCCGGTCCCCCGTGTTTCCTCGATGACGAACTCTGGTATCTCAATGATTTTGATCGTGATCCCAACAACATCTTCCCGGACGCCAAGGTCTTCCTCGAAATGGTCGAGGAAACCGATTTCACGACGGGCCACCTGATGATTCCGGGTAGCGTGATGGAGATTGGCAAGGGCACGGTCGATGTTACGCATCCAATTCCTAACAGCGAAGTCGATGCGATCTACTTCGACAAGCGGACGCACCTGAACGCGTACAAGATCAGACAGCAGACAACGCTGGATGCCGAGAAAGCCTCCTGGCCCCGAGGTCAGGTAGAGATTTTTCCGGCGATCAAGGGATGGTTCGAACCCGTACTCGAGCTGGCCGATCAGACTGCTGTCGGGATCGACGCCTCACTACTGCTGGATCTGGGAGATGCGGCGCAGATCGTGATCGATTTCCGCGAGCGAACAGTCACGGAGTGGGACGGCGTGACACCGACTCGTTACAAGTTCATCATCGATCCGGCACTCGTTGAGTACTGCATCATCAACAAGGAAGAGGACTGGGTCAATTACATCTTCCTCTCCTGTCGTTTCGAGGCAGAACGGCGGGGACAGTACAACGAATTCCTCTACAGCTTCTTCAAATGCCTTTCGCCGGAGCGGATCGAATACGCCGAAGGTTTCTACGCCGAGCGCGATGTCGAAAACCAGTTCTTCGAACTCGACGGCTATCAGGTCCAGCGTCGTTGCCCACATCTGAAGGCCGACCTGACGCGATTCGGTGAGGTTGAGAACGGAGTCCTGACCTGTACCCTGCACGGTTGGCAGTTCGAGATCGCCACTGGCAAGTGCCTGACATCGGACGATGCCAAACTCTTCTCGCGGAAGCTCGAATCCTCGGCCATTCCGGAAACCACGGTCGCCAGTGACTGATCCACTGCCTGGGCTCTCGTTGCATCACGTCGGTATCCTGGTACGGGACTTCCTAGCGGCGGTTGGGCAGTACCGGAGTCTCGGATTCGACGATCCGGACATCATCGAAGTGCCGGAGCAGCAGATCATCGCGGCGGTGTTCAAGGTGGGTCACGGCTATGTCGAACTGATTGCACCGACTGACACCGAAAGTGGCACTGCCCGCTACCTGGCGAAACGAGGGGAGGGCACCCACCATATTGCCTATGCCGTCCCCGACATCGCCTCTAAACTGCAGGAATTGCGTGCCGCCGGATTTCGCCTGATCGACGACGTTCCTCGCACCGGCGCCCACAACTGGCGCATCGGCTTCATCCATCCCGAATCCTGCCACGGTGTCCTGACCGAGCTCGTCCAGGAGCAATGAATGGATGACTCCGGGGCCAAGGCAGAGATTGATCGTCGCCTGACGTTCATTGCTGCCAGCGATCTCCTGAAGCTGATCGAGCGAGCAAACACACTCAGTTCCGATTCCAGATTCGAGAACGTGGCAGAACATTCCTGGCATGTGTCGCTGCTGGCGATGATCTTTGCCGACGCTGCACCGGACGGTACTGATCACAATCGCGTGCGGGATCTTCTCGTCGTTCATGATCTGGTCGAGGTGCATGCCGGGGACACGGTAGTCTGGGACAATAGACCCGAATCTGAGGTAAGACTACGCGAAGTGGCAGCAGCAAACCGTTTGTTTGGGATGTTGTCACAGAGCCAAAACAGGAAATTGCTGGATCTCTGGCAGGAGTTCGATGCGTTGGAAACTGTCGAGGCTCGATTTGCCCGGGCGCTGGACGCAATCCACCCGATGTTGATGAGCTGGGGGCCAGGTTCGAACGGACATCCACGAACCGATTTGCGACCTGCCAGGGTTCTGCAGCGGAAGCGTGGGTGGCTGGTGGAGTTCCCAATGCTGTGGCAGATTGCTCAGGATGTAGTGCAGTCGGCAGTTGATCGTGGCTTGCTCGATGCTGACGAGTGTGAACAAGGGAATATCAGATGACCGACAAGAATCGCGAGATAGTGACCGATTCCGGTATCGTCATCGATCCTGTCTACGATGCACCGGACTCCGCGGCCGAGCTGCCGCAGCCAGGGGAGTTTCCGTACACCCGGGGAATTCATCCCACGATGTACCGGTCGCGGCGCTGGACGATGCGGCAGTACGCCGGATTCTCCTCGGCCAAAGCCAGTAACGAGCGCTACCGTTTGCTGCTTTCACGCGGCACCACCGGCCTGAGTGTCGCGTTCGATCTCCCGACGCAACTGGGCATGGATTCCGACGATCCTCGCGCCTTTGGGGAAGTGGGCCGGGTCGGTGTGCCTGTCAGTACGATCGACGACATGCGGACACTCTTCGACGGGATCGATCAGGAAGTCGTCACCACCTCGATGGAGCAGCTTGCGTCGGTTGCGGCTGCGATGGCCCTGGTCAAGGCGTACCGCACCCACGGACACCTCGATGCGCAGCTCGACCCGCTTGGCTCTCCCCCACCGGGCGACCCGTCTCTG
>JBBJOX010000061.1:8808-11990 GCA_037724245.1 Thermomicrobiales bacterium
ACTTGGCGGAACCGTGCAGAACGATATCCTCAAGGAGTACTCGGCGCGCGGCACCTACATCTACCCGCCTCGACCTTCGATGCGACTGGTCACCGATACGTTTGCCTATTGCTCCGAGCATCTCCCTGCCTGGAACACGATTTCCGTTTCGGGCTATCACATTCGGGAAGCGGGATCTTCGGCCGCCCAGGAAATCGCATTCACCCTGGCCGATGGCATTGCCTACATCGATGCTGCGGTCGAGGCCGGACTTTCCGTCGATTCGTTTGCGCCGAGAATCAGTTTCTTCTTCGCGGCGCATTCCGATCTCTTCGAGGAGGCCGCGAAGTTCCGGGCAGCCCGCCGCATGTGGGCCGATATTCTCAGGAATCGCTTCGGAGCGACCAATCCCAAATCCTTGATGATGCGCTTTCACACGCAGACAGGCGGTGTCACGCTGACGGCGCAGCAACCCCTGAATAACGTGGTTCGAGTTGCGTATCAGGCGCTCAGCGCTGTCCTCGGAGGTACGCAGAGTCTGCATACCAACGGGTTTGACGAAGCGTTGGCCCTGCCGACCGAATCATCGGCCACGTTGGCTTTGCGGACCCAGCAGATTCTGGCTGAGGAAACTGGTGTCTCGAACACCGTCGATCCGCTGGCCGGATCGTGGTACGTCGAATCCCTGACCGATCAACTTGAGGAGCAGGCGCGCGACTGGATTTGCCAAATCGACGATCTGGGAGGCGCAGTTGTTGCGATCGAGCGCGGATTTGTGCAGGATGCGATTGCCGAGAATGCCTACCGTCGGGAACTGGCAAGTTCCTCGGGTGAGCAGGTGGTGGTTGGTGTCAATCGCTATGTCGAAGATCGAAAAGTCGAAACTCAGATTCATCGCATCGACGAGCAGACAGTTGCCGATCAGGTGACGCGACTGAGGGCATACAAGATTGCGCAGGACATGTCGGTAATCGATCCAAAACTCGAGGCAATACGATCTGCAGCGTACGGCAGCGAGAATCTGTTGCCGGTGATGAAGGACGCGTTTCTGGCTGGCGCAACACTCGGACAGGTCGCCTACGCACTACGCGACGTGTTCGGGGAACACAAGGCATCGCAATGACACCATACAACCCGTTCCAGATTCAGCAGATCCTCGAGCGCACACCCTGGACGTCCAACTTTCGGTCAGCTTCGGATCGGGAGTGGTGGGAAAATCTGCGCCAGCAGGTCGACCCGGCACTGATCGCGGAAATCCTGTCCGATGCCCGGCATGCCCTCGATCATCCGCCCGTCTTCATGCCCGCCAGCACGTACCTCAAGTTTCGTGACTATGGCGACCGGCGTGAATTCGAGGCACTGATTCACTCCCGTGGGCGGGCCGTTGCCGGACTTGCGCTGGCCGAGTGCTTCGAAGCCAACGGGCACTACCTGACGGCGCTGCGGGATTATATCTGGGCGATCTGCGAGCAATCGACGTGGTCGTATCCGGCGCATCTCGCTGAACTACCGGATGTCGCAGATCCGTACATCGATCTCAGTGTCGCGATGACCGCGCTCGCTCTTTCCGATGTGTTTCTGTTGCTGGGTGATCAGTTCGAGGCTGGCGTCACGCGGCGCCTCAAACACGAACTCGATGTGCGGGTCTGGACTCCGTATCTGGCCCATCAGGATTTTCACTGGCAGGGTAACTCGCTCGATCGAACGATCGGCAACTGGACCGCGGTTTGTACGTCCGGCGTCCTTGGTTCTGCGATCAACATGAATCTCGATCCGAAACGACTCTCGCTGATTGTCGACCGCGGACTGCGCTCGCTCGATGAGTATCTCGATACCTTCGATCCCGATGGTGGTTCCTCGGAAGGGCCGGGATACTGGGATTACGGATTTGGCTACTACTCGATTATTGCCCAACTTCTGGCGCAACGCACGAACGGAACGATCGATCTCTTCGAGAAACCACAGGTTCGGGAGATCGCGCAGTTCCCGTTGCGGACTCAACTCAGCGCGAAGCAGTACGTCACGTTTTCGGATTGCTCACTCGACGTCGAAATGGAATCCGGGTTGCTGGAGTTACTTTCGGCACGTCTCGGTTTCTCCGGGCTGCGCGAACTCAGGCCAGATTACCGAAAACCACGCGTCAGCGTTCGTGGATTGACCTGGTTGATCCGCGACCTCACCTTCGGAACGCGCGAAGAAGGTGGGAAGCAGACGCCACTGCCCGAGCACGTCTGGTTCAGCGGGCTAAACTGGATGATTTCGCGGGATTCGGGCACGGGATTAGTCCTTGCGATCAAGGGTGGTCACAATCAGGAACAGCATAACCAGAACGATGTCGGGAGCCTGATCGTCCATCTCGATGGGGAATCGCTGATCACCGATCCCGGTCGCGGAAAGTACACACGTCAGTACTTCGGCCCCGAACGCTACGACTTCCTGGTCAACAGTTCGCGCGGGCATTCGGTGCCGGTAGTGAATGGCCATACGCAACCGACCGGGCGCAATGCACATGCGACGGTCATCGAGCATCACCACGATGGTGAACGCGACACGCTGTTGCTGGATATGACGCACGCCTATCCAGCTGAAGCGGATCTGGAATCACTGACGAGGAAAGCAACGCTCGACCGTAACAACCACGAGATCACGCTGGTCGATACCTTTGCCTTCGGCGACAGCGCTGGCTCGTTTCAAAGTGTTCTGATCACGTTTGGAAACGTGACGGTCGGAGAGGATCATCTGGTGATTCGGGGCAAGAACCAGGCGATTCGGATTGGCTTTAATCCTGCTGTTTCGCAGTTCGAGCAGGAAACTGTTGCCGATGTTGAACTGGATGCTTCAGTAGTCGATATCCACCGGCTGATCTTCTCGCCGGTGCAACCGGTTCAGTCTGGCTCCGTTGAGCTGACGATCGGCTCGATTGCGTGAAAGTCGGATTATTCGACATCATGCAGCTCGATCCGACGCGGGATGAGTCGATTCACCAGATGTACCAGCGCCGACTCAGTGATCTGACACTGGCAGATGATCTCGGGTTCGATGCCGCCTTTTTCGCAGAGCGGCACTTTATGCGCAATTACGCAATTCCGTCGGCCGTGGCCTGGCTGGCCGCTGCCAGCCAGCGCACGTCCCGAATGAGACTCGGTTCGCTCGCGTTCACACTACCGATCAAGGCACCGGTGCAGCTGGCCGAGGATATCGCT
>JBBJOX010000062.1:0-11763 GCA_037724245.1 Thermomicrobiales bacterium
CGTTGATGCCAGCGGGATCAGCGTGGTTGCGACCCGGATGGTGGCAGCGACTGTTGCCGGGAGCATGTGCGGCCTGGCCGGGGCGTCGCTGACCGTCGTCGAGCTTGGATTCTTTCAGCCGAACGTGACGGTAGGCATTGGATTCGTCGCGATTGCCACCGCCATGCTCGGTCGATTGTCCCCGTGGCGGGTCGCGCTCCTGGCGATTGTGTTCGGGGCCCTGCGTGGCTTCGGGCAAGGGTTGCAGCTGGCCGATGTGTCGGTGCAACCGGATTTCGTGCAGATCCTGCCCTACGTCGGTGTGGTGATTGCCCTGGTCGTGATTGGTCGTGGCGTCAAAATGCCTGCCAGTCTGGGACAGCCCTATTCCCGGAAGTAGTACCACGGCATCGTTTCAAGTGTGCCATGATGGTGTTTAGCTTCGTATCTGCATCGTTGAAGGGATCAATCTCAGGTGATCAGGTCTGTCTTGTCCATCGTCGCCCTGCTTCTCATTTACTCTTCGAGCCCGGTTGCCCTTGCAGCTCAAACAGAAATCGACCAGATTGCGATTGTCACGCCTGCCAGTCGGACCAATCAGGCCTGGGATCAGCAGGGTGTCGATAACCTGGTCGCGGTTGGTGGCGAGCTCGGAATCGATGTTGCCGTCGCTGAAAATGCCGGGTACGACGATATTACGCCGATCCTCCAGGATCTGGCCGATGACGGCTCGGATCTGGTGGTCTGCCATGCCTCCGGCTATCAGACAGTCTGTCCGGAGTTCGCTGCACAGAGTGGCGTGCCCGTTGTCGTGATCGAGAACCCGGGTGCGGTTTCGGCCGGACTGGTCTCCGATATCGAAACCCAGGCCCAGGAAGCAGCCTATCTTGGCGGAGTGATGGCGGGTCTCGAAAGCCGAACCGGTATCGTCGCAATTGTCACCACCGGTGAGCCACCGACCTGGAACTACATGACGATCGGCTTTGCCGAGGGATTGCACTCGGTCAATCCGAATGCGACGTTAATCTACAGCGTGGTCGGGGAAGCTGCCTACGACGACGCACCAGCCGCGAAACGTTCGACTGAAACTGTGCTCGCCGCCGGAGCCGATATCGTCTTCGGGATGGGCGATGGCGCGTCGTTCGGAATGATTCAGGCGATCCGCGAGTTCAACGAGCAGTTGCCGGTTGAGCAACAGGCTCGCTTCATCGATGTCATCGGCGACAAGTCTGCCTCCGAGGCAAAGGATTTCCTGCTGACGTCGGTACTCTTCGATTACTCGGCAACCTACCGGCAGCTCATTGCCGATCTCGAGGCGGGTACGTTCGGCACGGTCGTGACGATGAATCTCCAGAACGACGGAGTCCGCCTGCTGGAAAGCCCGATCGAGATCAACGCCGCAACGCTGGAGACGGTAGCGACGACGCGGGAGCAGATCGTTTCCGGAGAGATCGTCGTCTCCGCGATCGCCGATGCCGACGCGATGCGTGCGAGACTCCAGGAACTCTTCCCGGGGATGTGACCGCTCAGTAGAGTCTGTGGCAGAACCTGTCCTCAACTTGCGAAGGATTCCTGACCGAGGTTTCGCGCCTTCCGACTTCGGCAGAGACAAGCTCTGCGCCCACCGACTGCGCCCCAACAGTTGGGTCCGGGCTTGTCCCTGACCGAAGTTTCGAGCCCACCAACCCCGGCAGAGACGAGATGTGCGCCCACCGTATCCGTTGCAGTCGTGGCTACTCGTCGGCCGGTTTCGGCGGTATGGATCCACCGGTGACGTCCTCGTCGAGCAGCATGTCGTCGTCATTGGTATCCAGATCGAGCGGCGATGGTGTCAGGTCGATTTCGTCGACACCTTCGACATTGACCGGTCCCATTGGTGATGCCGAACGCACCGGAGTTCCGGTCACGGCACCCATCACGTTGGAGATCAGATCGATCGGCAACGGGAAGACGATCGTCGTGTTCTTCTCGGCTCCGATTTCGGTCAGGGTCTGCAGGTAGCGCAGCTGGATCGTCACCGGATTCCGGTTGATCACCTCGGCAGCCGCTGCGAGTTGCTGGCTGGCCTGGAACTCACCCTGCGCATGAATGATCTTGGCTCGCTTCTCTCGCTCAGCTTCCGCCTGTCGCGCCATCGCCCGCTGCATCGACTGTGGAAGTTCGACATCCTTGACCTCGACGATGCTGACCTTGACGCCCCACGGCTCGGTCTGGTCATCGATGATCTTGGCCAGTTGCTGGTTGATTTTCTCGCGCTCGGAGAGCAGATCGTCCAGTGCCGATTGCCCAAGCACCGAACGCAGGGTTGTCTGCGCAATCTGCGATGTGGCCCGGATGAAATCAGCCACATTCACGATCGCCTCGTTCGGATCGACGACGCGGAAATAGGCAACGGCATTGACGCGAATGGTGACATTGTCCTGCGTAATCACTTCCTGCGAGGGAATGTCCATCGTCACAGTCCGCAGATCGACTTTCTGCATTCGCTCGACGAACGGAATCAGCAGGATGAGACCAGGACCACGTGCCCCGACCAGACGTCCGAGTCGGAAAACGACACCACGTTCGTACTCCTGCACGATCTTGATTGCGGAGAGCAGAACCACAATCAGAAAAATCAAAATGACGATAACGACGCCGCCAATAGCTTCCATGGAACTCCCGTTCCTCCTTGTTGATGAATGATCGGTGACCTGATCGGGGAACCATTTGTTCCGCGCCAACTGATCGAGCTAAGGTGTGGGTGTGGCCGGAATGATTCCGGCATTCCGAGGTTCAAGCGTACTCGCACGCGTCGAGGTGGCCGTTGCCGGGGCAGATCGAACCGTCAACAGCAGATGCTGGACAGCAATTACTTCAACCTTACTCCCGATTGCCAGCGGGCCGATGCTGCCCGATTCGAGTTGAGCGCTCCAGAGTTCGCCGTATACGAAGACCATGCCACGTGGATCAAGCGCCTCTCGAACTTCGCCAATGTCGCCGATCACGGTCTGAATCCCGGTCGATGGTTGTTTCCGGCTGATCTTGAGCACCGACCAGCCAATGAACGCCGCCGCTGCAGTTACACATCCGGCAGCCGCCCAGATAACAGGTCGCGCTACGCCGTCGTATCCCGGAACAGTGGTATCGATCAGCAGGTACGAACCAACGACGAAACAGCTCAGTCCGGCTATCAACAAAATCCCGAACGATGTCACGAAAATATCGAGGAAAAAAAGGGCGAAGCCGATCGCGATCAGGGCCACTCCCGTCCAGTTGACGGGAAGGGTGCCAAGTGCGAACAGACCGAGAACGAGACTGATAGCCCCGACGATACCTGGAATGAACGTACCTGGATTCGACAGTTCGAGGAATATGCCGAGCGCTCCGGCCGAGAGCAGCAGGTAGGCGATCGTCGGATCGGCAATAACCTGCAGCACCTGTTCGATGAAGTTCATCTCGAACCCGTCGATGTCGGCTCCGGATGTTGTCAGCGTCACCGATTCACTATTGGCAAGGGATATCTGCTGACCATCAATCGTGGCCAGCAACGTTTCCAGATCCGGTGAGATCAGATCGATCACGCCAAGCTGAAGCGCCTCATCGGCACCGATGTTGACGGAATTGCGTACAGCATCTTCGGCCCAGTCGGCATTGCGTCCACGAAAGTCGGCGAGATTGCGAATCTTGGCGACGGCGTCGTTCGTCACCTTTGCTTCCATCGTTTCATCGATATCGCTGCCATCGGATGAGACCGGAGACGCCGAGCCGATGTTGGTGCCCGGTGCCATGGCCGAGATGTGAGAGGCGTAGGAAATGTAGACACCGGCCGAAGCCGAACGCGCCCCACGCGGCGTGACATAGGCGATGACGGGCACGTCGCTTTCGAGCAGACTCCGGATGATGTCGTCCATCGCCGAGCTGAGTCCGCCCGGTGTATCGATCTCAAGAACGATCGCCTGCAGTTTCCGGTTTTCGGCACGGTTGATTCCACGCTCGACGTGCCGCGCCATCACCGGCGTGATCGTGCCATCGATCGAGATCACTTCGACGGTCGATTCGTTCTGGGCCAGAACCGGGGAAATCACGGAAAGCAGCATCCCGAGCAGGATGCTGAGGAGGGCGGCGCAGCGAAGGTTGCGCAAGAGCGGTTGGATTACGTCCGATGAATCGTGCCTGCCAGCGTCGCCAGACATCTGGAAATGCTCCTCTACGAATACTGATTATAGCGGAGCACTGACCATCCGGTCGTTCCGAAGTCGTTCGATTTCAGTACGCATGTGCTACCTTGGAATGACCAACATTGCTGCAAGATACCGAAGGGATTTCGATGCCAGATCCAGCAACAGTTCACGGAAAAGTCTGTTACATCCAGATGCCGGCGAAAGACATTGAGGTATCGGCTGCGTTCTACACCGGGGTCTTTGGCTGGACGACGCGTCTTCATGACGATGGCACATTGGCCTTCGATGATGCGACAGGGCAGGTCAGCGGAATGTGGCAAACCGATTTGACTGCTGCCGCCGATCCGGGAATGATCATCTCGATCATGGTCCGCGATGTGACGACGTCGATGGCGGAGGTTATCGCGGCGGGAGGATCGATCGAATCGATGTCAGATCCCGAAGATTCAGAAACGCTCGCGACCTTCCGCGATCCCGCCGGGAACCTGTTGTGTCTCTACCAGGATCCGGGATTCGAGTAGGGTTCTGGAAGAGGCTTCGCATCCGCCGAAAGCAGGATTCGTGGCAGCGCCTGTCGTAAGCCTGCGAAGGATCCCTGACCAAGGATTCGCCTCCGTCAACTCCGGCAGAGACAAGCTCTGCGCCTAGCGACTACAGGAACAAACCGGTATCGAAAGTAGAGTCTGAGCCTTGTCCCTGACCGAAGTTTCGCGTCCGCCAACTTCGGCAGAGACAAGCTCTGCTCTCCGACGTTTGCAAAACTAAACCGCGACGTGGCGATCGCCGCGGAGGTGGTTACGGGCGGCGATGACGACGCGGTAGAAGTACCGGTCGTGCGTGAGTCGAAACGATTTCAGCGTCAGGATCACGGGCTCAATCTTGTCCGATGTCGACGGGCGACGCGCTGCGACGATTGATTCACGATCTCCGCTGAGCAAGTCGAGAAGGTGATCCAGCGGAACTTCGATGAGGCCTTCGAGTTCGTCGCGGTTCGGCACGTAGTTTGCCAAGGGACGATCGTCCCGCAGCAGGAAGACGTCCTGGAGTTCCCGGTCGAGGTAGTTGCCAGGTTCATCGTTGATCGCGATGCGACGTCCGATCCAGACGAGCTGTTCCGGATCGACGGCAATGCCGATCTCTTCCTCTACCTCACGGTAGGCATCCTCGAGCCCTTCGCCCGAACCAAGATGCCCACCGACCGTGACATCGAACTCTCCGGGCCAGGTGTCCTTGGCGAAACTGCGTTGCTGGCAGAGGATGGTGGGGCCATCGGCGCGCTCCGAAATTACCCAGACGTGAATTGCCCGGTGCCAGTCGCCGTCGCGATGCACATCGCCACGGCGTTTGACAACGCCGGTGGGGGTTCCACCGGCATTGACGATATCGAAGAGTTCGTCCGGACTTTGCGCGAGCGACACCCGCTTACGGCGCGGAGGACGCGACCATGGTCACGGCCGATTCCCATTTGTTGGCCAGATCGATGATGCCGCTGGAGAAGAAGCCGAGCAGGAACACGGCCGCAACCATTCCCGCGATACCGATATTGAGCAACGGTGTTTTCCACTCGCGGTCCGGTTCGGCCGCTTCGTTGGCCGGGCTGAAGTACATCACCGCAACCACACGCAGGTAGAAGTAGGCACTGATCGCCGACATCACCACGATCCCGAGGGCAAGCCAGAGCAGGTCGGCATCGATCAGGGCCACGATCACGTAGTACTTGCCATAGAAACCGATCGTCGGAGGAATACCCATCAGCGAGATCATGAAGACCGTCATCGCCAGCGCGGCCAATGGGTAGCGCGATGAAAGACCTCGGAAGTCATCGATGTCGAGACCGCGACCCCGATGCTGGACCCAGACGATGATCGCGAAGGCACCGATGTTCATGAACGTATAGGAAAGCAGATAGTAGAGGACGCTGGAGACGCCCTGCTGCGTTTCTGCCCCGCTGCTAAATCCGTGGGAGGTGGAATAGGCAGCGAGTCCGGCGAGCATGTACCCGGTGTGGGCAATCGAGGAGTAGGCGAGCATGCGCTTGATACTCTTCTGGGAAATGGCTACAACGTTGCCAAAGACCATGGTGATGATCGCCAGCGCCGCGATCAGATTGACCCAGTCGTCGCGGAGCGGGCCGAGACCCTGAACCAGAATGCGCACTGTGGCAGCGAAGGCGGCGGCTTTCGGAACGACCGACATAAAACCGGTGACCGGGGTTGGGGCGCCATCGTAGGCATCCGGGGTCCAGAAGTGGAACGGTACGGCCGCCATCTTGAACCCGAGGCCAACCACCAGCAGCAGCAATCCCAGAAGCAGCGCGGCATCGAGCGAATCCTGACCCTGCACGGTGGCGGCCAGCGATGCTGAAATCATGTCGAGATTGGTCGAGCCGGTACTGCCGTAAATCCAGGCCATACCGTAGAGCAGAATCGCACTGGCGAAGATACCTAGCAGGAAGTACTTGAGCGCACCTTCGAGCGAGGTTTCGCGGCGTTTCGCAAAGGCAGTCAGGATGTAGGTGGCGAGGGCGGAAAGTTCGATCCCGACGAAGAGCATCACCAGATCGCCAGCCGCAGCTGTGACCAGTGCACCGAATACCGAGAACGAAAGCAGGGTGTAGAACTCACTGAGTGGCATCTTGCCTTCGAGATGCTCGACATAACTGGCAGAGATGAAGACCGTCAGGATCGCCGCCGTGAGAATGATCAGCGTCATGAACACGGTCAGGCCATCGGCCCGGAAGAGTCCGTAAAAGGTGCTCTTGTTCTGTCCGTCCTGCTGGAAGAGCAGGAGCAGACCAACGGAATACCCAACCAGCGAGATCGCGGTCATCCACGTGTAGTGGAAGCGTTTCGGCAGAAAGGCATCGACGAGCGATAGCACGATTGCCGTGATGAAGACCGCAAATTGCGGCAGGATCAATCCCCAATCGGGAACGACAAGATCAAGCGGCATTTCGGGAACTCCACGTCGGGGTAAGTGTCATCTCTGTCGGTCTCGTCGTCATCGCTCAGCCGCCCGTCGCCTGCTGGAACGCCAGCAGAATACGTTCGAGGCTCGGACTCATGATGTCGAACAACGGTTTCGGATAAATACCAAATATGATCGTCAGTGCAGCCAGTGGCAGGAGCGTCAGCGTTTCCTTGCTGCGCAGGTCTGGCCAGTTTCCGCTGTCGAGTTGGCCCTCGTGCGTCGGGAAGTATCCGGCGCTGGTGGCGTGGTCGTCGCCGTGGCCGTGATCGGCACCGGATACTGCAGGCTGCACGCCGTGGCCATGATCGTCGTGACCATGCCCATGGCCACCACCGGCGTTGGCCAGTTCGACCTTCTCGGAATCCAGAAGCGGTGTGTCGGCGGGATCTGGCAGTTCGCCCGAGGCGCGTCCGAAGACGACGCGCTGGAACATCCACATCATGTACCAGGCGGCAAAGATGACGACAGCAAAGGTAGCCAGTGCGGCCCAGCGGTTGTAATCCCAGGTACCGAGGGCAACCAGGAATTCACCGATGAAACCCGACAGCCCGGGCAAACCGATACTGGCGAACATGAAGATCGTGAAGTAGGCGGCCCATTTCGGCATGCGTGTAGCCATCCCACCAAAGGCGGAAATGTTACGGGTGTGGGCTCGTTCGTAGATTACGCCGACCAGGAGGAAGAGGCCACCGGTGTTGAAGCCGTGGGCCAGCATCACCATCATCGCGCCATCGAAACCCTGCTGGTTCATGATGAAGATACCGAGGGTAACGAATCCCATGTGACTGACCGAGGAGTAGGCGATCAATTTCTTCATATCGGGTTGTACGAGTGCGACCAGCGCACCGTAAATAATCCCGACAATCGAAAGTGAAATGATCAACGGTGCCCAATCCTGCACGGCTTGCGGGTAGAGAGGGATGTTGAAGCGGAGCAGTCCGTAACCGCCCATCTTGAGCATGACTGCCGCCAGGATCACCGATGCCGCAGTCGGTGCCTCGACATGGGCATCCGGCAACCAGGTATGGAACGGGAACATCGGGACCTTGACCGCGAAGGCGATGAAGAAGGCCGCGAACACCCAGAACTGGAACAGCCTGGTGTAATCCCCGTTCGCCAGTTCGAGCACGTTCAGGGTGCGGATATTTGTCTGCTGGTAATAGCTCTGGTACGTCGCAACGATCGCTACCAGCATCAGCAGCGAACCGAACAGGGTGTACAGGAAGAACTTGATTGCCGCGTAAACCCGGTTGGTACTGCCCCAGACACCGATCAGCAGCGCCATCGGGATCAGCATGATCTCCCAGAAGATGTAGAAGACGAAGAGATCCAGCGCCATGAAGACACCGAGCATACCGGTTTCGAGGAGCAGCATCGCGACGTAATACTCGCGTTGCTTCGTGGTCACCGTGTCCCACGACCAGAGAATGGCGATCATCGAAAGGAGTGTCGTCAGCAGGATCAGGAGAACGGCGATTCCGTCGACGCCCATGTAGTAACTGACACCCAGATCGCGCAACCAGACCTTGCTCTCCACAAACTGGAACTCGGCATTGCGTTCGAAGTTCAGGAGCATGATCAGGGAGAGAATGAAGCTGACCACCGATGCCCCGAGCGCAATCTGGCGCGGCAGGTTCCCCGAGGTTCGCGGCGCCAAGAAAATCCCCAGTGCGGCTATCGCGGGCACGTACGCTATCAGGCTCAGTAATGGAATGCTGTCCACATGCCCCTCCGGGACCGGGTCATCTTCGACCCACGGGTGATGTCAGGCGAATGCGTCAACGGGTGACGCGCTACCTACCGAAAGAGATTCGAGAAACCGGCCAGATACACCCCGACCAGAACAACCATTCCCAGCGCGATGGCCAGTGCGTAATTTGCAACGAGCCCTGTTTGCACCAGCCGCATGCGGGAACTCAGGAACGAAATACCCTCGGCGACTCCGTTAACCGAACGATCGATGATACCGACATCGACGACCCGCCACAGGAAATACGAGACGCGAGTCAATGGTTTCACCAGCATCGCCTGGTAGAGCTCGTCGAAGTACCACTTGTTCAGGAGGAAGCGATAGAGAGCCGGGAAGCGCGCGCCAATGGCCGCAGCGCTGATCGTACCCCGGATGTAGGTCAGGTAAGCAATGCCGATACCGCTCAGCGCAACAATGCTGGAGATGATACCGAAGCCCCAGATCATGGCCTGGCTTGGGTGATGCGGTTCCGGATACTCGCCGCCATGGCCGTCTTCTGCTTCCGCCGCCCCGGCGATCGTGCCACCGTGCTCTTCGTCCTCGGCGTGTTCGGCTTCGACTGTTCCTTCAGCAAGCGTGTAGAAGTCGGTCGAAACCTGCGATTCGTGTTCTGCCGCGTATTCCGGATAGAACACCGGTTCGAGGAACTTGTGCAGGACACCAGCGTCCGGCGGGAATCCGACGAAACCGATCAGCACCGAAGGGACAGCGAGAATCGCCAGCGGCAGCGCCATTGGCCACTTCGATTCGTGCGGATGGATATGCCCGGTATCGTAGCGAGGCTTGCCGAAAAAGACGAGAAAGACGAGCCGGAACATGTAGAGCGCGGTCAGGAACGCAGCCGCGAGCCCAACGATTGCGGTCAGTTTTCCGATCTGCGAATCACCGATCCAGGCGCCAACGATGATTTCGTCCTTGGACCAGAATCCGGCCAGCGGCACGACTCCGGCATTGGCCAGGGAGCCGATCAGAAAGGTCCAGAATGTCAGCGGCATCTTCTTGCGCAGGCCGCCCATCTTCCGGATGTCCTGCTCCTCGTGCATGCCGTGGATCACAGAACCGCAGCCGAGGAAGAGCAGCGCCTTGAAGAAGGCGTGCGTCATCAGGTGGAAGATCGCAGCAATCCAGGCACCGGAACCGAGCGCGAATGCCATGTAGCCGAGTTGCGACAGCGTGGAGTAGGCGACGACGCGCTTGATATCGTTCTGGGTGAGGGCAATTGATGCCGCCATGAAGGCAGTGAACGCGCCGATCACCGCGACGAAGAGGAGCGCCGTGTCCGATTCCATGTAGATGCTGTGCGTGCGGGCCACCATGTAGATGCCGGCGGTGACCATGGTCGCGGCGTGGATCAGCGCCGACACCGGGGTCGGGCCCTCCATGGCGTCCGGAAGCCAGACATGCAGCGGGAACTGGGCCGATTTGCCGCAGGCGCCAATGAAGAGCAGGATACCGATCAGGGTCAGGGTGCCACCGGCGATACCTAGCGCCTGATAGTTGTCGACCCGGGCGAACACGCCGTTCTCACCGTGCAGATCGATCGTGCCGAAAGTCCAGTAAATCAGCATGATGCCGAGCCCGAACCCCAGATCGCCGATGCGGTTGACGATGAAGGCTTTCTTCGCGGCGTTACCGGCGGAGCGTCGGCGAAAGTAGTAACCGATCAGGAAATAGGAACAGAGACCGACCGCTTCCCAGAAGACGAAGAGGAGCAGCAGGTTATCGGCCAGCACCAGCATCAGCATCGAGAAGACGAAGAGTGGCAGATAGCTGAAGAAACGGTAGTAGCCGGCGTCGCCCTGCATGTAGCCGATGGAATAGAGGTGAACCAGGAAGCCGACCGAGGTGACGACGACCAGCATGATCGCGGTCAGCTGATCTGCATAAAGCGAGACATCGACCTGAAAGTTGCCGCTGGGAATCCACGTAAACAGTCGCTGATCGATCGCCTCGTCATTCGCCCGAATATCGAGCAACACGAAGATCGAAAGCACGAACGAGGCGAACACCGCGGGTGCAGCGATCCAGTGCGAATTCGTCTTCAGGAACGACTTGCCCAGGAAGATATTGATGATGAACGCTGCCAGTGGCAGCAATGGAATCAAAAATAGGAGATCCGCCATCAACCTGTCCTCAACCTGTTCCGGTTCATACCGTCTCCTTCGCTCCAGCTCTCGCGAATGCTAATCGCGAAGGGACCGCATTTTGTCAACATCGACCGTTTTACCACGGCGACTCAGCGCCAGAATGATTCCGAGACCAACCGCAGCTTCGGCAGCAGCGATCGCCAATGCAAAGAGCACGAAGACTTGTCCGTCAATGGTTTGCGTTTCGTTGGCAAATGCGGCCAGTGAAATGCTGACAGCTGTCACCATCAGCTCGACACACATGAAAATGATCAGCATGTTGCGGCGCGTGAGGACGCCCATCACCCCAATGGTGAAGAGAATCGCGCTCAGAAACAGAAAATGCTCGATGCCTAACTCACCCATAGCGATCGCTTTCCGCTCCCTAATCCCGTGCGCGTCGGCTGGCGTCGCCAACACTGGTGTAATCGTCTGCTTCCTTGGCCATAATCACCCGACGAACGGAATGTGGCGTTGGATCCGGTCGAGTGGTGTCTACCTGAATTGGAGTTTCTCCACGTGGGCCTTCCGGCAATGCATCGTCGGCACCACGGCTGTGCGCCAGGGAGATCGTGCTGCGAGCCGTGCCAAGGCGTTCACCCAATCGCTCGGGCAAGGCCAGCACAATCGCTCCTATCACCCCGACGGTAAGCACCAGTGAGGTGATTTCAAAAGCCAGCAGATAGTTGGTGTAGATCGAGCGACCGATCGCCTGCACGTTGCCGCCAACGGCTTCGATCGCTGCCGGTGAGGCTGTGCCAACGGCTCCGATCGA
>JBBJOX010000063.1:0-3683 GCA_037724245.1 Thermomicrobiales bacterium
GCGAACAGCAACCCCGGGCGGCGCCCACGATCGGACATGATTCGGGCAACTGGCAGCGCAATCAGTGCCGCGCCGATGTTGGCCGAGGCTGCAGCCAGGCCACTGAAGGCATCGGAGGAGAGGTCGGCGGCGAGAATGGCACCGACAGCGGCACCACTGGCGACGCCAACTCCGCCCATGATCTGGCCGGCAGCGAGCACGCGAACAACCCGGCTCTGGATGGCAATCTGATAGCTGGGATCCAGTGGCGAGTTTACTGGCTCCGCACTTGGCTCCGCCACCGATCCTCCTCGAAACGTAAGGCTACAAACATGGTTGAACGGGTGACGATCAGTCTCCGCTGTTGGCCGGGACAGGAGTCAGAATGACCAACGGAATCTCGCGTGAGGCCTTCTTTTCGTAGTCGTTGTACGTAGGGAAGATGTCGGACATGATCTTCCAGAGACGCGGCTTTTCATCCGATGAGGCGATGGTGGCAGTTGCCCGGAATTTTTCGGCACCGACTTGGAGGTCGACTTCCGGATTCTCAAGCAGGTTGTAGTACCAGGCCGGATTGTTCTTCGCGGCACCGTTGGAGGCGACGATCAGGTAGCGTCCGGCATCCTCACCGTAAATCAGCGCCGATCGCCGGAGCGTGCCTGATTTCCGACCGCGTGTCACCAGCAGCAGAGTCGTCATGCCTCTCCAGATGTGGCCCTGACTTCCGTTGGATTCGACGTAGGTCCGGATGTGATCGGAAACCCAGCCGGTGGCACTGTCGGAAATTGGTTCCGGGGTTGTCATGGAAACTCCTCATCTGATGCTGCTGAACGAGAACCCGGCTAGTGTACTTTGCTGCGAACCTGAAATCGCCGTCCGATCAGCTTCCTGAACTTTGGTAGAGGACGCTGTTACGCCGCCAGATGCGAACTGCACCCAGGAAAAGCACGATGCCGAGGATCGGAGTGATCCAGGGAACCCAGGACCAGACGATGAGCTGATCGCTGCGCCCGAGAATCGCCGATGCCGGCATGTAGGCAACGAACGCAACCGGCAAGGCGAATGTCAGCAGATACTCGATCACGCCCGGGAAAATGCGGGTCGGATAGTTGCCGTAGAGATTGAAAACTTCGTTCGTGGTGACACGGATCGATTGTCCGTTGAGAAAGCGGAACGACATGGAACCGAGAACGATTTGTACGGCGCCCTCGATAAGTCCGCCGCCTATGATTGCTCCAATCAGGAGAATCACGTTGGCGGTGTTCCAGATGACATCGATGTTGGTGACGGCGAATCCCAGCAGCAGAAACCCGCCGAGAAGATCGCCGAAGCAATTGACCCGGAGCTTCCGGGTGAAGAGCTGGGCGAGCGGCGAAACCGGGCGCACGAGATACCTGTCGTATTCCCCGCTGATCAGCACACGATCGATGTCGAACATCTGGCTGAAGCAGGCGTAGAAAATACCGTGCGACGTCAGACGCATGCCATAGAGGAAGGTAATTTCTGCAAGCGACCAGCCGCCAATGGTATTGAAGCGATCAACGACGATCCAGATCACGATGAATCCGGTGAGTTGATAGAGCAGGCCGCTGATAATGCTGGTCACGACGTTGGCACGATACTGAAATTCGGCGCGCAGCGATGTCGAGGCGAGTGCTCCGAGAATGGAGAGTCTCTGCATGATGCTCATTCAGCCCCCCTGAATCACGGCGTGCGAGAATGCCCGGTGCCAGATCCAGCGAATACCAAGGACAAGCAGGGCGATCCAGAGGATTTGGACTCCCAAAGCGCTCAGAATGTGTCCCGTGGCTGGCTCGCCGACATAAATGGAGACTGGCAGGAAGGCCATTGCCTGGAATGGCAGCAACTGCACGATGATGCGAACGAGATCGGGCATGAACCAGAGCGGAATCAGGGCACCTGTCGCGAAGTTTCCAATCAGGCGGTACATCGCCTGAAATCCAGTCAGTTCGAGCGTCCAGAAACTGACCAGACCAATCACCAGATTCAGCTCGACGGCGATGATCCATGCGAGGACCAGACTGGCAGCGTAGGCGAAACCGCTGGCGACCGAATCGGGAGCGCCGAGTTCGCCAGCGACGAGCGCAACCGGCAGGCCTATCAGGAGCATTGGCAGGCGCCCGGTCATTGCCCCGGCGGCACTGGCCATCAGCATTCCGGGGTAGGCCGTTGGCCGGTTCAGATCGAAGGCGATCTGGCCTTCACGGATGCGTTCGCGGATTTCCTCGTCGATTTCCGGAGTCAGGAATCGAACCTGAAGATTGGTGATGGTGAGGTAGGTGAGCAACTGGCCGATGGCAATGCCGCCAACTTCTGTCCGGCCGGCGTAGGCGGATGTCCAGACGACGGTCAGCAGATAGATCGTGACTCCGGTCAGAAGTATCGAAAAGATGGAGTTGAAGCGATAGATGTAGACACGACGGGCCGCCATCAATCCGTATTCGAACCAGCCGCCGAAATTTCGCGAGATCATCATGATCGTGCGTCACCCGTTTCGACGATCTCGCGCACGACTGTCTCGAGATCGGGCTCGACGATGGCAATATCGGACACCTGATAGCGGGCGATGACGGCGGCGATCAGTTCCGCGACTGCGATGCGCTGCGGATCGAACTCGATGTGCACGGTCAACTCACCTCGTTCGATCGATGCCACACCAGGGAAATCGGCGACCGCCATTTCTGACTGCCCGGTGGCGACAGAGTTTTCCGCCAGCGTGATGTTGAGCGAGCGGGTTGGTGCAAAGCGTCGCTTGAGCACATCGACCGCGCCATCGTAGAGAACCGCACCCTTGTCGATGAAGATGATGCGCTTGCAGAGCCGCTCGACATCGGCGAGATCATGGCTCGTTAACATAATCGTCGTTGACGTATCGTGGTTGATCTGTTCGATGAACTGGCGGGTACGCTCCTTGGCCACCACATCGAGCCCGACGGTCGGTTCGTCGAGATAGAGGATTCGGGGTTCGTAGATCATGGCTGCCGCGAGATCGCCACGCATGCGTTGACCGAGGCTGAGCTGGCGGACAGGAGTTGCCATGAACGGTGCGAGTCCCAGCAGTTCGATCATCGTGTCGAGATTACGCCGGAACCGTTGCGGCTCAACGCGATAGAGCTTGCCGATCAGATTCAGCGAATGCGAAAGTGGCAGATCCCACCAGAGCTGGGTGCGCTGTCCGAACACGACGCCGATCTGCAGGGCGTTCTCTTCCCGCTTCTCCCAGGGCACGAGTCCGGCAACAGTGACAGTTCCGGAGGTCGGGGTCAGGATGCCCGACAACATCTTGATCGAGGTCGATTTTCCGGCACCGTTGGCACCGAGGTAACCGATCAGCTCGCCTTCCTCGATATCGAAGCTGACTCCCTCGACGGCGCGCGTTGTTTCGAACTCCCGGGTGAAAAAACTGCGGAGCCCAGCGAACGGACCGTCGAACTGTTTGGGCCGTCGAAATTCCTTGACGAGATTCTCTACGTGAATAATGGGCACAAGATCGCTTTCCCGAACAACCGCTCTTCAATTCAAGAGGCGCATCGTAGCAAAGTTGGCCGCGAGTTCCAACATGGTTCTTCGATCACTTGCAGGAGCGGGAACTCAGCCCCGGAACTGTTCGGTCCAGTCATGCACACGTCGGATATACGCATCATCGAGCCAGGGAATCGCCGGGTTGTCGATTCGTGGTGTCA
>JBBJOX010000063.1:3693-8882 GCA_037724245.1 Thermomicrobiales bacterium
GGCCCACCATCTGGCAACATCCGGAATGTCTGCTGGTCCGGCAACGCGCTCGTACCCGTGTTTCCAGCCAGCGATCAGGTTGTCGATGAGTGCAGGGTCGGTTCCTGGTGGGGTCGGTGCCAACTGCAGGATAGCCTCGGTTCGCGCCAGATCGATGATCGGATCGCCGATTTCGGCATTAGCCCAATCGAGCACGGCGACAAGCCGATCGCCTTCGACCAGAATATTGAGCGGATGGAAATCGAGATGCAGAAATGCGTCCCTCCCTGTCGCGTGAAGGTTCAGGGCGTTCTGCAACGCTGGATCGCCAATCCGACTTCGCCAGGAATCGCTGAAGCGTTGGAGGCCCGGAGGTGGAGTCATGGAGTGTATATGCGCCTGGGTCTCTCCGAACGACTCGGCCAGGCTGGCGCGGGTTTCGGAGGACGTAGAAGGATCGAGCAGCGCGTTACCTAACGCCTGTCCATCGATCCACGACATCAAGTAGGCGGGACGTCCGTTCCAGCTTCCGGAGTGGACGATCCGGGGCACCACGACACTCGACGAACGTCGGGTGATCCAGTCGCTGATCTCAATTTCTGTGGCCGACTGGGCATGCTGGTGCTCACTGAGCAGACGAAGTGCGAACGTGTCGGTGCCAGCCTCGATTTTCCAGAGCAGCGCGTCGGCTCCACCGGTGACGGGATACCACGCTGATTCCCGATCGAATCCGATCGCAAGCAGTATTTCGTCGACAGCGACCTCGGTTGGCATTCGGGCATCCAGTTCGGGAGGGATCCTTCGAGTCGGTTTTCACATGATAGACCCTCAGCTGCCGTCGTCGTTGAAAGAGGCGAACTCAACGGGCCGTCGGTGTGAAAGTGAAACTAATCCCCCGTCTGTCAGTTTCGGTCGTGACACGCGTTTAGAACGGCTAAAGCGTTACAGGTGTACCCGGAACATGGTGAACACTTGCCGGATCAGAATGACGGCGTGGTGGATGGGATGAGTCCGAACTGTTCGGCGAGAAGTATGTCCGAGTGGAGCGCGGCCTCATGGTCGAAGACGCAGCCGCTCAGCATCACTTCGTCGGCATCGGTCTGGTGACGCAGGTCGCTGATCTGCTCGAAGACAGATTGGGACGTCCCGGCAATCGTGTTGGCGGCGATGCTCTGCAACCGCTCCCGCTGCCGATCGCTCATTACTTTGTCGGCAATGACTACCGGAGATTCGAGTGGCAGAAAGGCTCCGGCGATTTTCGAATTGACATGTGCCCAGGCTTCGGATTGCGCGAGATGCAGCGCCTGAGACTCCGTATCCGCGGCGATTGCCGTGACATTCAGCACCACATGCGGTTCGGTTGCGAATAGCGATGGTCGAAACGCTTCGCGGTACCGATCGATCGCCGTCATTCCGGCATCATCCTGCTTGAGCAGATTCGGCCCGCCCACGACCAGAGGAAGTCCGGATCGCCCAGCAGTTTAGGCACCGCGCCCAGTTGCCAGAACGAACATTGGAACAGGCGCGACGGCCGGCATCAGGGTGACTGGACTTGTACCGAGCAGATACGATGTGAGCTCGGCAATGTCGTCGGCCATGTCCTCTACGGTGTACTGCTCGCGCCGTAGCGCCTCGCGAACCGGACGTACAAATCCCAGGGATCGACCCAGCCCGAGATCGGCACGTCCCGGAAACAGAGCTTCAAGCATGGCGAACTGTTCGGCGACGACCAGCGGTTGGTGGTTGGGAAGCATCACGCCTCCGGCACCGATCCGGATTCGCGAGGTTGCGTGACCGATTGCTACCAGCAGAACCGCTGGAGCCGATCCCGCAACCCCCGGAACTCCATGATGCTCGGCGGTCCAGAACCGGCTGTAACCGAGGGCTTCGGCCCGCTGGGCCCGATCGATCGTT
The DNA here is from genome assembly GCA_037724245.1 of Thermomicrobiales bacterium. Lineage (GTDB taxonomy): Bacteria > Chloroflexota > Chloroflexia > Thermomicrobiales > UBA6265 > JBBJOX01. The sequence goes on from JBBJOX010000063.1 coordinate 5,587, forward strand.
CGGAGAAACGCCGCCCGTGAATCGGTATCCGTTGTCAGGTGGGACCGATCGTGAAGTGATAGCGGAATCACCCGGTCAGTACTTTCAGCGTCGCTTCGTCGGCAGGGAAGAAGGTCTCGATCGCCAGTTCGGAGAGCGTCACATCGGTTGGCGTGCCAAATACCGTGGTCGTACTGATGAAGCGCAGCTCCATGTCACCGAGGCGGATCACAAGCGGAATCGCGATCGCGTAATCCAGACCTCGATTGGTTCCGGGAAACTGGCGGGCCGCCTCCGAAATCGGATAGGCGCGAATCTCGGTCAGGAGGTCGGCGATCACCGTGTCGGCGGTTTGATCGAACTGGCACTGAAGCCGATCGATCAGATGCCCTCGCCACTCGACATAATTCAAGATCATCGGTGCAAGACCATCGGGATGCAATGAGGCGCGGACCACATTGATCGGTGCTTCCAGGAGATACGGGGCGACTGCCTGAAGGAGTGGCTGCAGCGCACCGTTCGAAGCGACCAGATTCCAGTGGCGGTCGATGGCGAGGGCCGGAAACGGTTCATGTGCGTTGAGGAGAAGATCGATTGTTCTTCGGGCTGCTGCCGCGTCTTTTCGTTCCAGCGGGCCAGAGGAGAACTGGGGAGCGAAACCTGCCGCCTGAAGCATCTGGTTCTGATCTCGCAACGGGATGCCCAGATGGTGGGCCAAGCGTAGCAGCATATCGCGACTCGGCTGAGATCGACCAGTTTCCACAAAGCTGAGGTGCTTCGTGGAGATATCCGCCTCGCTCGCCAGATCGAGTTGGCTCAGATGTCGGCGTTGGCGCCAGGTGCGGAGATGAACTCCGACAGCAGGAGTCGCATGCATGTCCATGATCCCAGTCTAGGGCAGGGATGTCTCAAGTGGCATTACCTCCGAGGTAATTGGATTGCCGTCGAAGCGATCGCATTCTGGGTATCAGCACCGGAGGCGATTCGGTGTAGATCGATGCGAAAGGTCAATACCAATGGACACAAAGATGGATCGAACGATTCTCGTCGAGAAGTACCTCGATACGTGGAACGAGATCGATGCCAACAAGCGTCAGGCGATGCTGGCGGAACTCTGGACTGAGCATGGCACCTACACCGATCCGATGGCGGATATTACCGGGATCGATCAGGTTGCGGCACTGATCAGCAAATTCCAGGAGCAACTGCCGGGGGTATATCTCAAGCGCACCGGGGATGTGGAAACCCACCACAATCTGGCTCGATTTACCTGGGACTTGCTGACCCCGACTGGCGGCGTCGTAGCCAGAGGGATGGATGTCGCGGTGTTCTCCGAGGACCATCGTTTCGAATCAGTCCTCGGTTTTTTCGATCAAGCACCAGAACTGGAGTGACGCTGCCCACTGTATCGGGCACTTCACCGTCGTAGATGAAAGGACACTCCAATGTTTTCTCGAATTACGCTGCGCTCGCTCCTGTTGGTCGATGCCGTGCTCACCGGAGCCACTGGAGTATTGATGGTAGGAGGAGCCTGGATTCTCGAGGATCTTCTCGACCTGCATGCAAACCTGCTCTGGCTCGCCGGGCTGGTACTGATCATCTATGTGATCGGCCTGATCGCGATCAGTCGGCAAGAACCGGTACATCTGGTACATGTCGAAATTTCGGCCGGTATCAATCTGCTCTGGGCTGTGGGGTGTCTGGTGGTCGCATTTGCCGGCTGGACCGGGATCAACGCGCTTGGCATAGGATTCCTGTTGCTACAGGTGATGGTTGTCGGGCTCTTTGGCACCCTTCAAATCAAGGCGATTCGTAAGGTCAGTCACCATCAGCGAATCGCCCTGACCAGATTCACCTGATCCGATCCGGGGTATCCCGTTCGTTTTCGCTTCGATGGGATACCTCCGATGGTGATCCAACGGTCCTCGGCAGGACTGGACACCCTGAGTTCCCGGTACAAGGATGACGCAGCCCCTTTCCGAGGAGACGCAACCAAAAAGTTGCTATATGGAGAGTGACGTGCTACCCTCGGGTTGCACGTGTGATCATCCGCTTTCAACTGGGAGTTCAGGCAGTGACCAAAGACCGTGATTCAATCATTCGCGAAATTGACATCAGTGCGCCGATCGAGAAGGTCTGGGCAACGGTGACAGATGCACGACATGTCGGTGAATGGTTTACCGACAATGGCGCATCGATCGACTTCCGGGTTGGGGGAGCGATGAAGCTGGACTGGAAGGAGTGGGGCGTCTCCTGGGGACAGATCGAGGAGATCGACGCACCGTATCGCTTCGTCTGGCGCTGGGGAAGCCAGAACGAGAAGAAGCTGGTGGCGGGTAATTCGACATTGGTCGAGTTCGTGCTGGAATCGATCGAAACAGGGACACGATTGCGTATTGTGGATTCAGGATTCGCTTCCATGGACATCTCACCTGAGCAGCAGGCGTCGAGGCTCGCTGACAACACCAGTGGATGGAGCGAGATTTCGAAGGGCATCAAGACGTACGCGGAGTCGATCGCTGCCTGAGCTATGCCGTCAAGCGACATATCCCCAGAGCTACAAAGTCCTGTGGCGTGACCGCGAGAGTTTGTTCAGTAGCGGCGAAACGCAGCCTCTCCTGAACCTGCGAATGGATGTTCGCCTGATGCCTCGCCACCGTGATTCGGGCGCGAACGCCTCACCCCGATCGTCATGCTGATGAAGGAAGCATCCCTCGGCGAAGCCGGTCTTCCTGACCGCGACTGCTGTATGAAAGCCGAACACCTCGGTCGTTCCGGGGTACGACATTTAAATCATCTGCCATCGAGACCTCGCCGCCCGAAAAATCCGGACTGGCGGCTTTCATTCGTTTCACTCAGGCCAGGCAGGGGATTCTTCGCTGCGGCTCAGAATGACGACGCCTACCGTCGACACGCGTGTCGTTATTTACGGGACAAATAAGAGTGGACAGACTATCAGGAGGTGGTGAGGATGCCAGCGAGTAATGCACTGGCTTCAGCGGTGATCGACGATGTACTGGCGGCAATGTCCGATCCAACTCGACGCCACCTTCTCGATCAGATTGCGGCTCGTGGATATGCCACCGCAACGGTGCTGGCGGAATCGACGGAGATAAGTCGTCAGGGCGTCATGAAGCATCTGGGAGTGCTCGAACGAGCTGGCCTCGTGTCATCGAAGAAGGAAGGGCGCGAAGTGCTCTTTTTCATTCGGTCTGGTCGCCTGAGTGCGACAGCGCGCTGGATGGATAATCTTGCACGGCAGTGGGATCGTCGATTGCAGCTGATCAAACACATCGCCGAGTCGGAGTAGGCTCGGC
>JBBJOX010000063.1:8892-11729 GCA_037724245.1 Thermomicrobiales bacterium
GCAGGTCACGGAAGCCAGCACAGACCATGGTCGGCGCTGGCTCCGTCGGTCCTGGGTTGTGGCTGTCAGCCAAGCGTCGGTGATTCACCAGTCGGGATGTTGCGGTAGCCTGGCAGTTCGCGAAGTTCGGTCTCTGACCCGCCCGGGTTGTAGATGGCGATCAATCGCAGGGTTTCCCAACCAGTGTTCATTGTTGAGTGGAATACGGCGGTGGGTACGAACATGACATCGCCGGGGCCGATCGTAAAGGGCTCCTCGTCAGCCACCATCTGCAGACCAGTCCCTGAGAGTACGTAGAGAATTTCTTCAGCATCGGGGTGATTGTGCCGATCGTGCCCCTTGCCGGGAAGCAGCGCGACTTCCCCCATGGTCATCACCGCGCCGTCGGTCGAGTGCGGCGACACGAGCCATTTGATCAATCCCCAATCGAACTGGTCGGTGGAGAGGGCTGATCGGTCTACTGGTGCGAACTTCGAGGTTCCCATGATGATGGTCCCTTTCAATGGGTTGACGACGTGACTTCGCCACATGATACCGGGCTTTGGCATCGACAACTGAACGAGTCCGGGGGAAACTGACGCACGAATTGCGACTCACAGCGCCGACTTGCACGAGGAGCCTCTCATTCATGGCGAATCAGCCACTGACGATTGCACACCCACGAATCGAGTATCTGACGAATCCGCTTTGTATCGATACAGAGCGTCCACGCTTGTCGTGGATCGTTGAATCGGACGAATCGAACCAGCGTCAGATCGCGTACCAGATTCGGGTGTCCCGAAATCAGGAATCTGATGATGCCGATCTCTGGGATTCTGGCCGCATTGAATCGAACACGACCAATCAGATCGAGTACGGCGGAACCCTGCTCGAATCGTCGGAGCGAGCCTGGTGGACGGTGATGGTCTGGAACCAGGACGGTCAGGCGTCGGACTGGCTGGAACCCCAGTTCTGGGAAGCCGGACTGCTCGAACCGCTGGAATGGGTTGGCAAGTGGATATCACTGCCGCACCTTGCACCTGACAGCGATATCGAAGAAACAGCTGAGCTCGATGGGCTACTGCCTGCCAGCTACCTGCGAACCACGTTCGACGTCGCAAAACCCGTAGCATCGGCGCGACTCTATGCCACTGCTCGCGGCATTTACGAAGCTCATCTCAACGGAACGACGATCGGCGATCAGGTGTTCGCGCCCGGCTGGACCGACTACCTGCGCCGAATCCAGTACCAGACATTCGATGTTACCTCGCAGATTTCCCAGGGAGCCAACGTGCTCGGCGGCATCCTCGCCACGGGCTGGTTCTCCGGGTACGTCGGCTGGCGCAAACAGGCCAGAATGTACGGACAGTCACCAGCGCTGATGATGCAGCTTCTCCTGACCTACGACGATGGTACGACCGAGGTGATCGCAACGGACAAGGATTGGCTGGGAACAACCGGTCCGATTCGCTATTCGGATTTCCAGATGGGCGAGTTCTACGATGCCCGGCGCGAACTTCCCGGTTGGGATGCTGCCAGATCGGGTGACGATGCCTGGCGACCGGTGCAGATCGCGGGTGTCGGCCATCTGCCGTTGGTGGCCGATCGGTCGGAGCCTGTTCGCGCACTCGAGACCTTTGTGCCGATCGCGCGGACCGAACCAGAGCCGGGTGTCTACATTTTCGATCTCGGTCAGAATATCGCGGGGTGGGTTTCGTTGCGGGCTAACGGGCCGAGCGGTACGCGGATCACGCTGCGCTTCGCCGAGATTCTCAATCCCGATGGCACGATCTACATCGATAATCTCCGCGACGCGCGGGTTACTGACACGTTCATTCTGGCGGGTACGGGCGACGAAACGTTCACACCGCGGTTCACATTTCACGGATTCCGCTATGTCGAAATCACGGGTTATCCAGGGGTGCCCGAGCTGGACGCCGTTACTGGCCGGTTCGTTGGATCGGATACGCAGCCGACGACGACATTTTCCTGTTCCGATGAACTGACCAACAAACTGCATCGGAACATCGTCTACGGACAGCGCGGGAATTTCCTGAGCGTGCCGACGGATTGTCCACAGCGCGATGAGCGACTGGGCTGGCTAGGCGATGCGCAGGTCTTCGTTGGTACCGCCAGTTACAACATGGATGTGGCGGCATTTTTCAGCAAGTGGATGGTCGATGTCGACGATGCGCAGTCCGAGGCGGGTGCCTATTCGAATGTAGCACCGCGCGCCGTGGACAGTCGCGACAGTGCGCCTGCCTGGGCCGATTGCGGCTTGATTGTGCCGTGGACGATCTGGCAGAAATATGGCGATACCCGGATCATCGAGGACCATTGGCCGGCGATGGAGCGGTGGATGGTTTACCTGCTGAAATGGAATCCGGACTATCTGTGGAAGAACCGTCGCGGCAACGATTACGGTGACTGGCTGTCGATCGCAGCCGATACCGACAAGGAGCTGATCGGCTCGGCCTATTTCGCCTACGATGCCCGGTTGATGGTGCAGATGGCGCGGGCGATTGGCCGGGAAGCTGATGCCAAACGCTACGAAACCCAGTTCGCCGCGATGCGACGCGCCTTCCAGGAGGCCTATGTCGAAACCGACGGCACGATGCGGGGCGATACGCAAACCGCCTATTGTCTCGGATTGCACTTCGATCTGGTGGAGGATGAGCTGCGGCCCAAACTCGTCGAGCGTCTGATCGCCGACATCCGGGCCAAGGGCACGCATCTGTCGACCGGATTCGTTGGCGTCAGTTATCTCTGCCATGTATTGACGTCGGTCGGTCGCAGCGATGTAGCTTACGAATTGCTGCATCAGCAGGGCTACCCTGGGTGGAAGTACTCAATTCTGC
>JBBJOX010000064.1:0-3171 GCA_037724245.1 Thermomicrobiales bacterium
GACCTTGCTTTTGCCGGCATACGTTGCGATGTTGCTCGGTTTTGTCACCTTCAATATTGGTATGCAGCAGATTGGTCGCTGGTCACGCAATCCGCGGAATGATCAGGTGATCGATCGCAGCCTCGAGAAACTGGGCGATCGCTATATCGTGGTGCACTATCCGGAAATTGGAGGCAAACGGCTCGACCATCTGGTGATCTATCCCGGTGGAGCGCTGGTGCTGACGGCCAAGGAAATCGACGGCGAAATAGCGGTTGAAGGCAAACGATGGCGTCGCAAAACACGCGGTATCCGCCGATTCCTGAGTTTCAGCGGACCACAGCTTGGTCAGCCTGGTTCGGAAACTGACAACGCCGTAGCCAGTTTCGAGACCTATCTCGAGAAGCAGCAAATGGAGATCGACGTCAATGGTGTCATCGTCTTTCTGCATCCGATCACCGAGCTCGATGTTGAGAATCCTGAGTATCCGGTGCTTCACGCCGATGAACTGGCTGCGTTCATCCAGACCCTCGACGTCGACGAAACGTTCAGTCGGGCCGAACGCGATCAGCTGATCGAAAAACTGAGTCAGGGAGCCGATGTTCACGCACCGGTCACGAGTAGCTCGCGACGACGTCCGGTTCGTCGCAAGTCGGCGCCCAAGGTACTGACCGAAAAAGCCTCCTGACTCGGATTGGTGAAGGTTCGACAGTGGCGATCTCCTCGGTCAACTCATGGAAGATTTGGGGTCAGGACGGGCTCGTTTCCGATCTCCAGCGATCGTTTCCCGGTTCTATTCGCCATTCGTACGTGATCAGCGGTCCAGATTTCTCCGGCAAAACGACGTTCGCGTTGGCTTTTGCCAAGGCCCTGCTTTGCACGCAGCCGCCGAACGCAGGGGAATTCTGCGACGTATGTCGCGCATGTCGCACGACCGGTCGCGGACTCCATCCGGACATGGCGGTCTTCGATCTGGCATGGCAATCCGAGATGACGAAAACCGAGCGCAAGGGGCAAACGCTGAATATCGATACGGTGCGGCAGGTTAGCCGGAGTGTGTCGATGAGACCGGCGGAAGGGCGATGGCGCGTGGTCATTGTCGATGATGTGGAAACGATGCAGGAAACGGCCCAGGAAGCGTTCCTGAAGACGTTGGAAGAACCACCTCCCTACACAGTGATGCTGCTGTTGACGACTGATGCGTCTACGCTTTTGCCGACGATTCTGAGCAGGTTGACGCAGTTGCATATGGGATCAGTGGCGACTGACGATGTGAGTTCGGCCCTGACAGATTCCGGGGTCGCTGAACAGACCGCGATCGAGATATCCCGATTGGCGCAAGGGTTGGTCGGCTGGGCATTGCGAGCAGTGGCAGATCCTGCAATGATCGAGCAGCGGCGGACGGAGACGCAGCGGGCCATGGAATGGATTGCTTCGACTACCTACGATCGAATGGTGACCGCTTTCCGATTCGCTGATCGGTTCGCGGCGGACAAGGAAGCGTTGTTCGACGATCTTCGCGTGGTGATGCTGGGGTGGCGGTCGATCATGCTGCATCGGCTCAATGTGACCGACACACATCTGCTTTTCGATTCGAAACACAACGTGTTCTCACGTTCCTTGAGCTCGCAGGAATGCGCAGTCGCAATCGAGAGTGTTCGTCAGTGCATATTCGATCTCGAATCGAATGTCCGACCGAGGCTCGCCCTCCAATCGATGGTCTCCCGCTGGCCAGATCTGCCATCGTGACCATTGGCATCCGCAGGGTTGGAGAATCCCGTCTTCGATGGCTGGCGTGTGATGAGCACTTCGAATCCGGGGAACGGATTCTGGTCGACGGGGCGCCTGCGGCGGTTGTGATTGGTACGAGTCAGTTCATCAAGGTGATGACAGAACTCCATACTGAAACTGGATCAATGGAACGCATCGAAGCGGTACAGGGTGAATCCGCGAGTCGCGAGGCGGATGCACTCGATTCGCTGCTCGCTCTGTTTCCCCAGCCAGGTAGCCAGTGGACGGACGACAATCGCTTCGGGTCGGTGACGTCGATCAATCTGAAATCGGAAACGTTTACGGTCAAGTTCGATTCGACCGGAGACATCGTAACCTTCCCACTTTCTCAAGAAAGCGAGTGACAAACGCGTGGCAACTTATCTGGTAATGCACACTCCCAAAACTGCCGAAGAACTTGCGGTAGACGATATGGTTCGTCCGCCAACGCGATTGCGGGAACTGGCAGAAGTTCATGGCGCGGATGATGCGGAACCCAGATGGTTGACAACGTGGTCGCCAGATCTCCACGAGGAGCGATTGTTTTCGCTCTGGGAAGCCGTCGACGCCAAGGTAATTGCTGATGTGATTGAGAGCTATGGATTTCTGGACGATATGGTTGCGCATCCCATTCGAGTGCAGCCGTGGGGACCGAAAGATGTGCTCACCGTTGAAGATTGAATCGCCCAGGCTTGCCTGAATCGGTGATAATGAGAAGTAAGGAGGAGTCGACCTGTCGGTTCCTCTCCGTGTTTGATTCGCCGTTCCAGCAAAGGGATTGAAACCGTGGCTACGACATACAAAACAGTCGGTAAGCGTACCAAGCGAATCGACTCTCCTCCCAAACTGAATGGCGCCGAGCGTTTCGCTGGTGATCTCCGACCGACCGATCTTCTCTTTTCCAGCATCGTGCCAAGCACCTTTGCACACGCCCTGATTACTTCGGTTGATGCGTCGGCTGCACTTGAAGTTCCAGGCGTTTTTGCCGTGATGACCAACGATGATCTGGCCATCGCCAAAGATGAAAACGGCGAGCCGATTGTCAACTTGTTGGCCGGTAAGCGCGCAGTTTACGTAGGCCAGCCGATTGCGCTGGTGCTTGCAGAGTCGGCAGTCGCAGCGCAGGACGGTGCCGATGCTGTGATCGTCGACTACGACGAGCAGACTCCGGTCAGTGATCTCGAGTTCGCATTGTCCGGCGATTCTCCATCCGTCAATGCCGATGCCCATGGTGCATTCGAAGACGAAGCCGATATGCACAATGCCGATGCATCCGCTGCGTCGGCGACTGCCAGTGACGAAGTGTTGCCGGTGAACGTCACCAACTCGATCAATTTCGAGCGTGGCGATATCGACAAGGGGTTTGCCGAATCGGATGCCATTGTCGAAATGGAGTTCCATTCCGAGACGGTGCATCAGGGT
>JBBJOX010000064.1:3181-11725 GCA_037724245.1 Thermomicrobiales bacterium
AGACAACCGTGGCCGTTCCCGATTCACTGAACCGGATCACTATCCACGCCAGCACTCAGGGTGCATTCCATGTTCGCCAAAAGGTTGCCGATGCCCTCGGCTGGTCGGCTTCCAACGTGTCGGTGATGCCGATGCCGGTTGGCGGCGGATTCGGCGGCAAGTTCGGACACATCGAACCACTGGCCGCCGCCGCCGCGGTTGCTGCAGGACGTCCAGTTCTGCTTCAGTTCAGCCGAACCGATGATTTGCTGGCTGGGAATCCGGCGCCGGATTGCACGATCAAGTTGAAACTTGGCGCGACGAAGGACGGCACGATCAAGGCGATCGATGCTTACCTCCTCTTTGGTGCAGGATCGACGGCCGGTTCACCACTCGGTATCGGTGCAATTCTGCTAGGTGGCTACTACAAGTTTCCGAATCTCAGGATCAAGGGCCACGAAGTGCTGACGCACCATGCCAGTGCGGGTGCTTATCGTGCACCCGGAGCACAGCAGGCGACGTTTGCCATTGAGTCGGCTGTCGATGATCTTGCGCAAAAGCTTGGTCTCGATCCGATGGAGTTCCGACTTCAGAACGCTGTCGAAGAGGGTGATTTGCGACCGACTGGTGGAGCGTGGCCGAAGATTGGTATGCGTGAAACCCTGGAAGCCCTGAAAGCTCATCCACTTTGGGCGAACCGTTCGGCGAAGATGGAAGCTGGTCACGGTATTGGCATCGCGGTCGGCGGCTGGCCGGGCGCAGTCGAACCAGCTTCGGCGACCTGCCGCCTGGATGCAGATGGCAAGCTGACGGTTGTGCTGGGTACGTCCGATCTGAACGGGACCAATACGTCGTTTGCGCAAGTTGCGGCCGAATCCTTCGGCATGGATGTCGATTCGATCCGGGTGTCGACCGTGGATACCGATTCGGCTCCATTTGCACCTGGTGCTGGCGGATCGAAGATCACGTATTCGGTTGCACCGGCGGTGCATGCAGCAGCGCAGGATGCACTTGAGCAAATCAAGAACATTGCAGCCGAGCATCTGGAGGCTGCGGTGGACGATCTCGAAGTTTCCGATGGCATGGTTCGGGTCAAGGGTGTTCCTGGCTCCGGGTTGTCGTTCCAGGAAATCTCTGCACTGACCCTGACATCCAACAACACATCGTTGCCAGTTTACGGTCGGGGTAGTGCCAGTCTGCTGCAGGCGTCTCCGGGATTTGCGGCTCATCTGGCCGAGGTCAAAGTCGATGAATTGACGGGCGAAGTCCGAGTTCTGAAGTACGTCGCCGCGCAGGACGTTGGATTCGCAATCAACCCGGCCGCGGTTGAAGGACAGATCCATGGCGGTGTGGCACAGGGCATTGGCTGGGCGCTCTACGAGGGTCAGGGTTTCGATTCCGATGGAACGCCACAGGCGTCGACATTGATGGACTACGCCTTGCCACGATCAACGATGATTCCGGATATCGAAGTGATTCAGGTCGAGGTTGGCTCGCCGGATGGACAGTTCGGAGCCAAGGGTGTTGGTGAACCACCAGCCATCCCTGGTGCAGCAACGATCGCTAACGCGATCCGCTCGGCAACAGGAGCCCGGATGACGCATTTGCCAATCCGACCATCCGACGTTCTCGACGCGATCAGCTGAGATAAGGGATCGGTTCCCGGCTGTGCTGCGCGAGCTCTCGATAGCTGACTTCGCGATTATTGAACGTTCGACAATTCGACTGCAGGATGGACTTACCTCGCTGACCGGTGAAACCGGAGCAGGCAAGTCCATCCTGCTTGATGCGCTCGGGGCAGTCCTGGGACAGCGGATAGGTTCGGATTTGGTGCGAACCGGGGCAAAGACTGCCCGCATCGAGGCTTTGTTCGAACTGACCGAAGCATGCGACACAACGATTCGACCGCGATGTGTCGATCTTGGTATCGAGATCGGTGACGACGGCCATCTGATTCTGACTCGCGAAATCCAGGCAAGTGGCCGGTCCAGCGCCCGAATCAACGGCCGTATGGTGACGGCGTCCGTGCTCGCCGAAATAGGTTCGCATCTTGTCGATATCCATGGGCAGTCGGATCATCTTTCACTGCTACAGGCCACAACCCAACGGAACATGCTGGATGAATACGCTGGTCTTTCGATTCTTCGGCACCAGGTAGCCGTCGGCGTGCAGAAGGTGCGTGAGGCACGGTGCAGACTTTCCGAGCTTGAACGTGGATCCCGTGATCACATTCAGCGGCTCGACCTCCTCCGGTATCAGGTCACTGAAATCGAGGAAGCTGCAATTCAGCCGGATGAAGAGCGAGATCTGCTGCGCCAAAGGGACGTCCTGCTGAATGTGGATCGCCTCCGACTGGCGGTGCTCGATGCACTCAGCGCACTGAACGGTGACGAACTGGGTGCGACCGCAGCGGCGTCCGGTCTTGACTCGCTGCGCGAACTCGAGGCGTCACTCCAGCAGGTTTCTGAAATCGATGCAAGTACAACCGGGATGTTCGAGCGAGCATCGGAGTTGGTCGTTCTCGCCGACGATCTCAATCGCGATCTTCGAACGTATCTCGATACGGTGGAAGCCGATCCCGATACCTTGCAGCTGGTTGAAGATCGCCTCAGTCTGCTACGCGGACTGATTCGTAAATATGGTGCGACGGTCGAAGATGTGCTCGAATATCAGGCGTCGGCCCAGGCGGAAGTCGAAACGCTCACAGATGGATCGTTCGATGTCGCTGTTGTCCAGCAGTCAATGAGACAAGCCGAAGCTGAGCTGGTCACGCTGGTGAGTGAATTGTCCCGGCAGCGAGAAGAGGCAGCGGCCGAGCTTGGTCCGCTCGTCGAACAGAATGCTGCCGATCTCAAGATGGGCCGGTCTCAACTCAAGGTCGATGTGCGGCATCGTCCCGATGTTTCAGGAATTACCATGGGCTCTGGTGAAACAGTGGCGTTCGATGAATCGGGAATTGATGATGTCGAATTCCTGTTTGCTCCGAACGTGGGCGAGACGTTTCGTCCACTAGGGCGAATTGCCTCAGGTGGTGAAACTGCTCGATTGATGTTGGCGCTAAAATCTATTCTCTCCGAAGTGGATCAGACGCCAACTCTCGTATTCGACGAGATCGATGTTGGAGTCGGCGCCCGGTCGGGGCAGGTGGTGGGGGAGAAACTCTGGAAACTCTCGCGGACACATCAGGTGGTCGTGGTGACGCATCTCCCTCAGATCGCAGCCTATGGCGACGATCATTTGCGCATCACCAAACGCGAAATCGATGGGAGAACTGTTTCGTCCGTCGATGCGGTGTCGGATGCGCTCCGAATTGATGAGCTGGCGTACATGATCGATGGTGTTCCTGCCACGGATGAATCGAGGGCCAACGCCTCGGTCATTTTGGAGCGGATAGCCGCGGTCAAGGCCGCGACGGTTGGTTAGGCGAACGGTCAGGGCTATACTTCCGCAACGTCGCGAGATTTCTGAAACTACGATTCGAGGAGAGATCCAATGCAGCCGAATATGAAGATGATCCAGCAGATGCAGAATCGAATGGCGAAGATTCAGCAGGAACTGGAAGAAGCTGTTGTCGAGGGTACGGCCGGCGGAGGCGTCGTGACCGCTCAGGTGACAGGGCAGAAACAACTCAAGTCGATCAAGATCGATCCGGGAGCTGTTGATCCGGAAGATGTTGAAATGCTCGAGGATCTGATCGTTGCTGCGGTACAGGACGCGACCGAACATGCGCAGCAAATGGCCGAAGAAAAGATGAGTGTTCTGACCGGCGGGATGAAGATCCCCGGCCTGACCTGATACCGGCTCGACGGTGATTCTCAAGGAAGTCATCCCACTCTTTCCGGGCGATGTTGTTCGGCTGCGCAAGCAGCACCCGTGCGGATCGTACGAGTGGTTGATCGTTCGAACGGGCGTCGACACAGGGTTGCGCTGTCTCAAATGCAACCGGCGTATCATGCTGCCCCGAATGACCACCGAGAAGCGTATCAAGGCATTCATCTCACGAGGACCAGAGGCTCCGGATTCTGATCTGCCGCGAACCGGCCGTGAGCTTCTTGCGACTGGCGCAGCGCTGATGGACCTCCAGAATTGAGCGCGACCGTCGCCGGTGGCAACCGAACTGAACCGATGTGGGCCGTGCTTCAGCATGGTCCATTTCTTCGACTCTGGCTAATCCAGGCTTTGACGCAAACGGCGCAGAACATGATCAATTTCGCATTGCTGCTGCGGGTTCGCGATGTAGTGGAGTTCCACGAACTGCGTCAGGCGAATATCGCGATCAGTCTGGTCATCCTGGCGTTTTCCCTTCCGGCGGTGCTGTTCGGTCCGATTGCAGGGGTTTTGGCAGATCGCTGGAACAAACGAACACTGATGGCCAGTTTGAACATGGCCCGCGCGCTGTCGGTTCTGCTCTTCCTCGTGATCCAGCCAAGCTGGCATGTCGAGACAATCCTGATTTCGTACTATTTGGTGACGTTCGTCTTTGGTATTGCCGGGCAGTTTTTTGCGCCCGTACTTGGGGCGACGATTCCGCTGGTAACTCCACGCTCCCAGTTGATCCCAGCAAATGCCCTGTTCAATCTGACCTTCACCGTGACGCAATTAGCCGGCTTCGCGGCTTTGGGTCCGGTTCTGGTCAAGTTGATTGGCGTGCAGGACCTGTTCATTCTGACGACTGTGCTCTATGTGATCTGCGCGGGCCTGGTCTATCTCCTCCCCAGAACGCCAACGCCGGAACGTATCAAGCCGATCGGGCAGGAGAGCTCGGCCTCCCGGCTCTGGGGTGATATGAAGGAAGGCCTAGTCTTCATCCTTCAGGATCCTGCTCTGATGCGTGCAATTGGTTATCTGACTGTCGCCTCGACTACGTTCCTGATGCTGGCGGCACTCGGACCTGATTTCATCACCGGCGTGATTGGACTGGACAAGGAAGATATCGGATACATCGTTGGGCCAGCCGGAGTCGGCGTGTTGCTCGGCGTCCTGCTGGTACCGCGGGTGATTCGCCGGGTGACGCGCGGCTGGATGATCGATATCGCCCTGACGTTTGCGGGGTTGATACTCGGTCTGATGGCGATCACGCGGGATGTAGAGGACGGGATGTTGCCCGGTGCGGCGCCAGTTCAGGCTGTGGCAATCGTTGTGGGCATCTTTGCCGCGATGCTTGGTATCTGCAACGCGTTCATTCTGGTTCCGGCGCAGACGATGCTTCAGGAGCGATCACACGAGGGTGTGCGGGCCCGGGTGTACGCAACATTCTTCACAATCTCCAACACATTTTCCTTCATCCCGATTTTCTTTGCGGCCGCGTTCGCCGATCTCTTCGGGACGGTGCAGGTCCTGGTGATTGTGGCGGTCGCGGTCGGTGGGCTTGGATTGAGCGGGATTATCCATCGACGAGCAACAATGCACGCCGTCTGGACGCGGCAACGAACGAAACATCGCGAGGGTCCGGAAGTGCTTCCGCTATGGCATTCCGACCGGAGCTGACGCCAGTAACTGGTGAAGCAGCGCCATCCGGACATAGACCCCATTTCGAGCTTGCCGAAAGTAGGCGGCGCGCGGATCATCATCGACCTCGGGCGAAATCTCATCGACGCGAGGAAGCGGGTGGAGCAGAATCGCCTCCGGTTTCATGTGTTGCATCGTCTGGCGATCGATGACATACACACCCTTCGCCGCATCGAACTCCTCGGTCGTGGGAAATCGTTCCTTCTGGATCCGGGTTTGGTAGACCACGTCGGCCGTCGCCAAGGCCAAAATCAGATCGGGCTCGTCTCGCCATGAAACACCGTGCTTCGTAAGTACCGTACGGATGTCCTGACCCATCGGAACTGCAGGTGGGGAAACGAAGATGAGTTCGGTTGACGGAATCAGCCGGAAGAGAAGCGCGAGTGAACGGGCGGCGCGTCCAAAGCGGAGATCGCCGACCAGAGCAACCTTGAGCCCTTCCAGGCGTTTCAGTTCGGCGCGGATCGTGTAGAAATCGAGCAGGGCCTGCGTTGGGTGTTCCCCCGGGCCATCGCCTCCATTAATGATCGGAACCGGTGAAACGGCGGCGGCACGCTTCGCAGCACCTTGCTCATGATGTCTGATCACTATGGTATCGGCGTAACCAGCGACGATTCGGACCGTATCTTCGACCGTTTCTCCCTTTATCGCGGACGAAAACTCCCGCGCGTTCTCAGTTGAGATCACTTGCCCACCAAGCCGAACCATGGCAGATTCGAAACTGAGTCGGGTTCTAGTCGATGGTTCGTAGAAGAGCGTGGCCAGGACCTTGCCAGCCAGTGAGTTGGAGTAGGAGGAATCGGTGCGCATTGTGTCAGCCAGGTCGAAGAGTTGCTCGATCCAGACACGATCGAATTCTGACACTGCCACAATGTGATTCATCCGGGTATCTCCTGACGTCTGGATTTGCTGCTTGGTGGGGCACTGAGAGGAGCCTGAACCACAACTTTGAATCTATTGTGTCAGAAACAGGAACGGAGTGATGCATGTATGTCGCGTTGACGGACCGTGTTGGGTTTGTGCCCGGAGGAGTTAACATCGGGGTCATTCGAATCGATGAGCGCCATGTTCTGTTGGTCGATAGCGGATTGAACGATTCGACCGCGAGAAAAGTACTACGCTGGATCAAGGAAGCGCTGGATTCAGACGTTGTCGGTATTCTGACAACGCACAGTCATGCGGATCACTTCGGGGCACATTCGTTTGTTGTCAAGCGAACCGGGGCTCGGGTTTATGCACCGGAACATGATGCAGCAGTGATTCGAAACCCACTGCTGCTACCGATATTTCTCTACGGCGGAGCAGATCCGCTCGATTCCCTTCGGAGTCGGTTCCTGCTTGCCGGAGCCTGTCAGGTGGATGAAGAGCTGAATCCGGGACCGTCCAACATCATGGGCGTGGACATCGAGGTCGTCAGATTGGCGGGGCACTCGATGAATCAGGTTGGATTTCTTGTTGACGGTGTCTTCTTTTGCGCGGACGTCGTATTTCCGGAAGCGGCGATCGTCAAGTACCGAATTCCCTATCTCTTTGGTCTGACGGATCATCTGGCCTCGCTGCAGCTGGCACGGACAATACTGGCGCGAGTGGTCATTCCGGGTCACGGACCGATGGAAGAAGACTTCGCCGCCCCGTATGAGCGGAATCTCACCGTGATTCATCGAGTGCTGGAGGTACTTGAATCGGCACTTGCCCAACCTGCCAATGGCGATGCACTTGCGGCCAGAGTCTTCTCGGTGCTGGATGTACCAATCAACGATCACGCCGGGTATTTCTTGCTGCGTCCGACGGTTGCGGCGTATCTGACCCATCTTCACCGCCTGGGAATCGCGCATCTCGATATTGTAGAAGGCGGCGCGATCTGGAGCCGGTCGGCCTAACGATGTTTACTTCTGATCGTCCATGACCAGTTTGGCAATGTCGTTTCCGAGGCGAACCGAATAGTTGGTACCGCGATCTTCCGGGTAAATCTGGGTCGTATTTGCGAGATAGAGATTCTTCATCGGAGTGCGGAACTCAGGAATCTTCTCGGAGTAGTGGAGTGGAATGATGGGTTGGGCGGCACGTTCGCGAAAGACCCAAGTGTTGGTGACCCACGACTCATCGAACGCGGGATTGACCTTTTTCAGATGGGGAAGATACTCGGCGATGATGGCTGCTGAATCCATTCCGAAAAATGGATGATCCGGTTCCATGTACTTGCTCAGGTAGACGTAACGTTTGCCCTGGTAGTTCGACGCATCCATGAAGTTGGTGTGCTCGATGATACCGGTGAAGGGAAGATCGGGATCGGCGACGTTGAGCCAGTAAATGTCTGTAAGTGGCTGGTTCAGCTCGAGAATTGCGACGACAGCGGCTTCGTATTCCAGCGCATTCAGTTTTGTGGCATAGGCAACGGGGAGATCGGGGACGAGCTTTTGGAATATGTGGGACGGCGTTGTGGCTACGAGCGCATCGAATGGTCCGGCGGTGGATGCATCTTCGAGTTCCACCGTCCATTGATGGTCGTCGTCGGAGGAGATCCTGGTCATTGCCTGTCCGTGCACCATCGTCACGCCGGCTGCCTCGCATCCGCGAACCATTGCGTCGACGATCGTCTGAAAGCTGCCGCGGAAGTAACCGAGTTTTTCCTGATCGAGCGGCGATCTGCGGGATGTCGTCCGGAGCCAGATCTTGCCCCAGAACCAGACCATCGCGATCTGGTCGTAGTAGGTTCCGAACTTGGCTCGCAACTGTGCCCCGAGCGTCTTGTTGTAGGCTCGCTTGCCGAGCGCACGTTCGAGCCAGTCGTGGGCTGTAACGTTCTCGTACTTCTTCCAGTCCTTGACGCGTTGGAGATAGGCGGTGACGAGACCCAGCCGAAGCCGATCGATGAAGGGAATGGTTCCGAGTTTCAGGAGATCGACGGCGCCATTGAGTGGGTAGATCTTCCCATCTGCGAAGTACCCGACATTCGATGGCAACCAAAGCAGGTCATCGCCAACCCCGAGTTCCGTGGCGAGTGCGGCGACCGAGGTGTCGCTCTGGAAGAGGTGGTGATAGAAAATTTCGAGCCGG
>JBBJOX010000065.1:0-7984 GCA_037724245.1 Thermomicrobiales bacterium
TGGTCGCCTGAACAACGATACCGCGATCGGCGTGCTCTTTGCCGGCGGCTTCGCCCTCGGTGTCGCGATCCTGTCGACGCAACGCTCCTATACCAGGGATCTCAACAGCTTCCTCTTTGGTTCGATTCTCAGCGTGACGCGGCAGGATTTGTATCTGACGGCCGGCATCGGCGTCATTGTCCTCGCCACGATCTACTGGTTCCGCCGTGAGTTGACGACGATCGCCTTCGATCGAACCTTCGCCCGGGCCAGTGGCCTCCGACTCTGGGCGTTCGACCAGCTCTTCCTTGTGCTGCTGGCACTGGCGATCGTGGTTTCCCTGCAAACGGTCGGCAACATTCTGGTGCTGGCGATGCTGGTCACACCGGCGGCGACCGCCCGACTGCTGACGGATCGCCTCGTACGAATGATGCTCGGCGCGTCCGTGATCGGATCGATCGCCGGCCTAGCTGGTCTCTATGTTTCGTACTACGAAGGTGTACCATCCGGTTCTGCTGTTGTCCTCGTGGAAACCCTCGTCTTCGGCCTGGTGTTTCTTTTCAATCCCCGATCCGGTGTCATCACCTCGCGTATTCTTCGCAAAATGCATCTCGCGCATCCGGAGCGCGACAGCTTCCCGGAACCCCAAACACCGTCCGGCGTGTAGCCTCGCGCTTCAGGTGGTACGCCGGTTGCGTTCCCTGCCTCATCGCCAACGCGCGATTATCAATCGCCGTACGTGAATCAAGGCTCTGGATATGACTACGCTTCCGCTCACACTCCCCAGGGAATTCACAACACCACTCAGGCAGGTTGTCGACACCGAACGCTGTATCGACGAAGCCAAACAACATCAAACGCATGACGGCGACGAACCAGCATTGAATGTGGCCATCCGCGAGGCCGTGCACGAAAGCCGACTCCGCGCCGAGGCGTTCCATCGAAACGTTTCCGTTTCAGGTCGTTCGCGGTTGACTACCGTCGGACGTGGTCTTGCGGGACGCGCGTATTCGATGGTGGGCAGATTTCGACCCGAAGCCCACAGCCTCGGATTACGCGACGATTTCGTCAACTGCACACTGGCGGCTGCCAACTATTCCATGCTGCACACCACGGCCATTGCCCTCGAAAACGAAGCAGTCGCAGGATTTGCCGCTCAGGGGCTGCGGACCTACGCCCGGCTCATCTCCGATATTAGACGCGCCTTTCCTGCGGCGGTAGTTCACGATCTTTCCGGAATCGACGGATTCTTCATGATCGATATCAACGCCGCCGCGATAGCCACCTCGCAGCAACTCGGCCTCTGGTCGATTCCTTGTACTGATCACTGAGATATGTTTTCTCCGTCACTCTGACAAAGGAAGAATTGCCGGGCGAAGCCGGTTTGTATCTCCTTAACTGCTGATTGAAGACTCCTTGCCACAGTCATCCTGAGGCACCAAGGATCAGCGACCGGCAACCAAACTTCCGTTATCTCCAGACATCAGGAGCGGAGCTGGTTCTTCGCTCACTCAGTAGTCTGTCCAATCTGGAATGTCTGGTTGCGGCATGCGGCATCGCCGGGGGATTCTTCGCTGCGGCTCAAAACGACTGTTCCATGTCGACTCGCAGGTCACCCGCTACGAATCAGACAAGCATGGATAGACCAGTGAAACCCCACGAAACATCACATCTCCGATAACGGCGTTACGTAACCGCTGGATGGACCACTTCATCCAGCGACACCGCATCAATCTGTTGCTGCGTCAGAAACTGTTCGCTGTAGAGCCGCGCGTACAGACCATCCTGTTCGAGAAGATCGCTGTGCGTGCCTCGTTCGACGATGTAACCATGATCGACGACTAGAATCTGATCCGCCGCCAGAATCGTCGACAGGCGATGGGCGATCGCCAGCGTGGTCCGACCGTTCATCAACGTGGCGAGTGCCGATTGCACCGATCGCTCATTGTGCGTATCGAGTGCACTGGTTGCTTCGTCCAGAATAAGAATCTTCGGTTCTTTCAAAATCGCCCGGGCGATCGCGATGCGCTGCTTTTCTCCACCTGAGAGCTTGTAGCCACGTTCGCCCACAATCGTGTCGTACCCGTGCGCCAGCAGTTCGATCCGATCATGAATTGCCGCTGATCGCGCTGCCACATAGATCTCGTGATCGGTCGCATCCTGCCGCGCAAACCGCAGATTCTCCCGCACCGTCGCATCGAAGAGATAGGTTTCCTGGGTGACAAACGCCATCGAATCGCTGAGCGATTGCAACGTCACATCGCGTACATCGTGACCATCGATCGTCACGCTGCCTTCCTGCACCTCGTAGAGCCGCGCAACCAGCGAGACCGATGTCGATTTACCGGCGCCACTTGGTCCCACCAGTGCCACCAACTGCCCCGGCTCGGCGGTGAACGACATGTTGCGAAGTGTCCAGTCGACTTCGGCGAACGTTGGCTCCGCAGCGTGCTTCGCCGAATGCGCCTCGTAAGCGAACCAGACCCGATCGAATGTCACCTTTCCTGCGAGCGTTCTCACCGGTAGCGAAATCGCATTCGGCTTGTCCTGAATCGTGATCGGCAGGTCGAGATAGTCGTAAATTCGGTCGAACAGGGCCAGCGAACCCTGCAACTGCACCCGCACGCCCAGCAAATCGTTGATCGGGCTGCGCGGCCCAACCAGACGTGCCTGCAAGGCGGTAAAGGCGATGATCGTGCCGATTGTCAGTGGTGGATTGTCAGATGTAATCAGTTGGCGCCCGGCGATCAGATAGACCATCACCGGCGCAATCGAGAAGAGAGACATCGTTGCGGCGAATAACCATGAACCGAGCATCTGCCGGCGAATCTGGATGTCGGACAGCTTCTGGTTACCCTCGGCAAAGTTCTTCTGCGCCCGGGCTCCGCCGCCAAACACCTTGATCAGCATCGCCCCACTCACCGACAGCGTTTCCTCCATCTGCGAGGTCAGCGTTGCCAGCTGTTGCTGTCGTTGCGCGTTGACCTGACGGCTGATCCGACCGACCCGGGTTCCGATAATCCAGACGATGGGCAGAAACGCGAATGACAACAGTGTCAGTTGCGGGCTCAGCACGAACATCGCGATCATCACACTGATTCCGGCCGCCAGATTCCGCACCGTATTCGTGAACGTGTTGGTTAGCACATCCTCGATGCCACCGACATCGTTGGAGAGACGGGACTGGATTTCACCGGTCCGCGTCGAGGCGAAGAACTGCAGGGCATCTTCTGCAGATGGAGATAGAGCTCATCGCGCAGATCGCGAATAATTCGCTGTCCAACCAGCGTATTCAGCCAGGTCTGGGCCACCTGAAGCAGACCCACGACGATCGGCGTAATCAGCATGACCGCGCAGATCTGGAACAGGAGCGTCTGATTTCCCTTGCCAATCGCATCATCGAAGAGACGTTGCGTCAGGAGGGGATTGACCAGACCAAACAGTGTTGAAATGATTGTCAGGATCACAAGGAAGGCAAGTTGGGCCCGGTATGGAGAAAACGAGCGCACTGCGCGCCGGACCGTGGAAAAATCACCCTTGCGAGTTCGTTCAGCCGGGGGCATGCCCCCCATAAGTCGATGCATTGACACTCCTTGCCAAATCGATGGGACACCAAACTGGTATACACCCGATTTCTCAGGAACGTAACTGACCGACTGGTGAGTTGAATACCAACCTCTGCCAAAACAGCTCGATCAGTCCCCCAACTCAGGCTCGATCTGGGCATCCGGAACTTCTGCCGTGATCAGAATCGGGTTGTCATCCGGGTCGTCAACGATTGCCGCGTATGGCCCATTCAACTTCCACGGAGCCAGCCGTCCGTGATATCCGTGGTCCACGAGTTCGGCACACAAGGCATCGACCCGTTCCCGGGTGACCGCGCAAAACTCCAGAACGACGTTCCATGTGTTGTGGCGATCGGGTATCCGATCGGAATCCGAGTCAGGAACAACGATTCCAGGCTCCAGATCTGAAACGGTCGAGTTGCTGCCTAGTTGTGAACCTCGACCCGCATGCCAATGAACGCGAAGGCGTAGAGATCTCGCGCTGCCTCTTCATCCAACCGCACACACCCCATCGTAGTTGCGTTTTGAGACGGAAGAAGTTCGCCCGAGGCATCGCGAATCGGTGAGTGGAATCCGTTATGCCGTTCCGGATCGAAACCGACGAACTCGGTCATGTAGACATCGTCTACGAACGGTGTCGAAGTTAGTCCAGGATTCTTCGAATAGATGAAATACGTTCCCACGGCGGTGGAGTAGAAACCATCGTCGGACGGGTCACGGCCAATCTTGCCCTGAAATGATCCTTGTGCCGTCGCACCGATGTACAGCGTCACCATCGCCGATCCACGATCAACGTCGATCCAGTGTTCGCCGGTCGGTAATGCAGGAGCATCCACCTCGACGTTTGGGTTGTCGCTTGCCCCGGTTGCCGTTTCAGATTCGGGTTCAGGTTCCGCTGCAGCTGCCTCGGCAACATCCGGAAGGAGATCGAAATCGGACAGCGGAGCTTCGCTCCACGCCAGGTAATCGACTGCGAGCCAGGCACGAACTCCATCCGCCATCACCGGGACGAACCCGTCGACCGCATCGCCGGTCACCGAAATCTCCGTCCCCATCCCGAGCACGCCCAGAATGTCGGCATTAGTCGAGGGGCCAGATCGGAGATTCAGCGCATCGGTATCGACCCAGGCGGTTTCGCCTGTCTGGTCCGGATCGTCCCAGTCCGGCAGAGTCCAGCGATCGGGACGTTCCGTCATCACAAGACCGACAACAACCGTCAGCAAACAGCCGACGCAGAACAATAGGATCAGTTTCCAGGCCGTACCCACTGCTCTACCTTCCTGATGAACGCAAACACCGGGCATCGCTGCCCGGTGTTATGCCTGCCGATCTGCCTTACCTAGAGATGAACCTCGACACGCATCCCGACATAGGCGAAGTTGAAGACTGCCTCGGCACCTTCCGGGTTCAGCGCGACGCAACCACCGGTGAATCCGGATCCGTTGGGCAGAATGTTGCCGTACTGGTCCTTCAAATAGGAGTGGAATCCGTTGTCACGGGATTCATCGAAAGCCACCCAGTGCGTGATGTAGGCATTGGCGTATTTGGTAAAGGCGAGCGGCTCGTACTTTCGAGTCACATACCAGGTACCAAGTGCCGTTGTGTAGAAACCGTCGGCAGATTGATCGCGTGAAAGCGATGCCCAGTAGGTTGCCTGAACTGAATCACCAACAAACAGCGTCACAAGACCAGACGTCCGGTTGATATCGATCCAGCGTTCGCCGCCTCCGGAACTCGTCATCCCGCCGGTACCGGCCGCAGCCGCTGGTACGGCATCGTAGGATGTCGTTCCGTTCCAGCTCAGATTCTGCTCGGAAATCCAGGCAATACCGTTACCGTATTCGATCGGGGCGAATCCGTTGACCGAGCTACCGACAACCGCAACCCATGTTCCGCCGGGATAGCTATCCCAGACATCGGCCCATGTACCGGCATCGGCCCGGACATTGACGAGATCGTTGTCGATCACTACCCACGACGGGCTGGCCCAGTAGTTGATCTGGGTTGCTCCGCTACCGGAGCTGCCGACGGCGCTGTCGCTGGCTACAGCTTCTTCACTGTAGGTCGCGGTGCCACCGCCGCCATCGACAGCAATCTTGTCCGCGAAGACATATCCATGGACGCCGTAATAAAGAATTTCGTACATGTCGTTGAACGGACCGTAGAGTACATCGACCCGACTGCCGTATTCCATGTAGTCGAGGATCGTGTAATCACCAGGATCGGAGAGCAATGCCGCGCCGCCAACCACGATCGTTCCAGCCGTACCTGCTGAGGCTGTTGGCGCAAACGACGTCATCGAGCCCAGCATGCCTGTCAGCACCAAAACGAGTGCCAGGATCATTCTTCGGGACGATTCCCAATACGTTCGTTCTGGTGCAGCCACACCAGCGATGAAAACAGAACCCATCACGACACCCACCCTCTTAGTCGTGTGCGAGAAAAATTGTGCGCGGGAGCACGTAAGTTACAGCTCGACTCGTGCTTGAAAGCACTGTACGTACGCTATATACGGATGGTAATTCATTCGGTCTTAAGCTGCAACCACCTCTGAAATAATAGCCCTAATGTGTTATGTGACTTATTGTCAACGTTGATACCCATCCTTGCCTTTAAGCAAATATTGTTCGGGTTCGTGGGTTCTCGTCATGAATTGGCAATGGTGCCGAATCATGCAGGTGGCACGAAGTACATCGTCCGGTGGTGGTTCCTTCCTCGTCGGCTATACTGGAGCCAATGTAAAGGGAGCCGGAGGTACTCATCCTCCGGCTTTCGTTATGTCATAAAGAAAGGACAACCTAATGGGTTCCCGACGTATGATCCAGCTCACCGCAGACGGCAAGGCTCGGCTCGAGGCCGAACACCGCGAACTCACCGACGTCGATCTCCCTGATCTCCGCAAGCGGATTCAGGACGCCAGCGAAGAAGGCGACATCGATGACAACAGCGAATACGAGGAACTCAAGGAATCGTATATGCAGGCCGAAGCCCGGATTCGCGAACTCGAGCAAACCCTCGATCGGGCTGAAATCATCGATGAAGGCTCCAGAGACGGGACGATCGGGCTCGGCTCGCACGTCACTGTCCGCGCTGATGACGGTTTCGAGGAAACCTGGATTCTCGTGGCGCCGGAAGAAGCCAGCGCGATCGATCTTCGATTCTCGACGCAATCTCCGGTCGGTCGTGCCCTTATCGGCCACGTCGCCAACGATTCCGTTTCGGTCGAGGCACCTGCCGGATCGATTACCTATACCGTCGTAACGGTCGCATAGCAGGACATTCAGAACGTATGGAACTCAGCGAGCTTCAGGAGATCCGACGCCAGAAAGCCCAGGTACTCCGGGATCGAGGCGTCCAGCCGTACCCGACGCGGACAATGCGCTCCCACACCTCCGCGCTGGCAATCACAGCCTTCGAGGCTGAGATTGCCAGCGGTGCGGAAGAATCAACGACGGTCATGACCGTCGTTGGGCGCATGGTCAGCTTTCGTCATATGGGGAAAACCGTCTTCTCCCATGTCCGCGACGGGTACGGCGATCTTCAGCTCTACATCCGCAAGGATGTGCTCGGCGAGGAAACCTACGCCGACGTCCTGAAGCTCTACGATCTGGGCGACTTTGTGCAGGCGACCGGAACCCTGTTCCGCACGAAAACCGGAGAGGTCTCGCTGCGCGTCACCGACCTCGTCATGCTCTCGAAAGCGTTGACGGCGCCACCCGAGAAGTTCCACGGTCTGCAGGATATCGAGGTTCGCTACCGCCAGCGCTACGCCGATCTGATCGCCAACGAAGACTCGCGACGGGTCTTCCTGATCCGCTCGAAAATCGTGACTGCCATTCGTACGTTTCTGAACTCGCGTGATTACGTCGAAGTCGAGACTCCCGTGCTGCAGCCCTTGTACGGCGGCGCTGCAGCTCGCCCCTTCACGACGTTCCACAATGCCCTGCAGCAAACTTTCTACCTGCGAATTGCCGACGAACTTTACCTGAAGCGTTTGATCGTCGGTGGCTTCGAGCGTGTCTACGAAATCTCGAAGGATTTCCGGAACGAAGGTGTCGATCGCAACCACTCACCTGAATTCACGATGCTCGAGTTCTACGAGGCCTATGGCGATTACGAAACGATCATGGATCTCGTCGAGCAGATGATCTTCTTCGTGACCACAGAGGCGCTCGGAAGTCCAATCATCCGCCACGATGGCCACGAGATCGATGTCACTCCACCGTGGACGCGAATCACCCTGCGTCAGGCGATCATCAATGGCTGCGGCATCGATTACATGGAACATCCGACCCAGCCCGAATTGCTGGCTGCGGCACGCAAGGCTGGCGCCGATGTGGCCGGCGATACCGTTTGGCCACGGATAGTCGACGAACTGCTCAAGCAGTTCGTACGACCGTTCCTGATCGAGCCCATCTTTCTCATCGATTACCCGGTCG
>JBBJOX010000065.1:7994-11715 GCA_037724245.1 Thermomicrobiales bacterium
CAAGCGAAAGCCATCGGATCCGACACACGTCGAGCGATTCCAGCACTACATCGGCGGGATCGAATCGAGCAACGCCTTCACCGAGCTCAACGATCCGCTCGATCAGCTGGAGCGATTCCTCGAACAGGAACGCGACAAGGATGCCGGCGACGAGGACGCGATGCCGATCGATCTCGATTTCATCAACGCCCTCACCTATGGCATGCCACCAACCGGCGGCGTCGGGATCGGGATCGACCGTCTCGTTGGATTGCTGACCGATCAGCACACAGTGCGCGATGTCATTCTGTTCCCGGCGATGCGCAATCTTCCGGCCCAGTCGCCGGGTCCCGACAGCGATGCCGCAGAGGACACCGAATCCGCATCAAGTTGAGTACACTGTTCGACAACGTCTGACCGCCAACCTCGGCACTTGAGGTCACAAAGGATCCCGACATGATCAGGAAAATGATCACCCAAATCCAGGAACGAACCGGAATCTACTCCCTTGGCTTCGATCCGGCCTCGGCCGCAGGCATTGCCTTGCCATTGGGTTTCGTCATCATCGTCGGTGGCATCCTGACCTTCATCTTTGTGATCAGGTAGTACGTACGCGGCATTCACTTTCGATAATTCGGGAAACGTATCCGTTCACTTTGTGACTCGGTGGCACGTAACGATTATTGCCATATTGTCACTTCACAAACGCATACAAAACCTTTTAAGGTAACCCATGGGAGTCCCCGCTCCCATGGGTCTTTTTGATCTGTTCTCGTAGGCCAACGACGGCCGCGAAGCAGGTCGAGCAGGTATTGGAACAACCCAATCAGGAGTGAACGATCCGTGAGCGATCACGTGCTCGGTTCTGCTCCCCGCACAGAAACCGCTTTTCCGGGCGCCGCAACACCCGTAACGCGACGCCGGTTCGTCCTCTCGAGTGTCGCCGCTGTCTTCGCGGGCAGCGCGATCGTACCGAAGGTGGCTGCTGCAAAACAGTCGATCTTCGCGCCAGCAAAAATCAGTATTCCCGGCATTGGGCTGTCTGCCTCGATCCAGCAATTGCACATCGTCGACGGTGTGATGGAAACACCGAACGACCCTTGGAAAGTGGGCTGGTATTCGCAGCTTTCGTTTCCGGGCCAGGGTGCCAACGTGGTGATGGCCGGTCACAAGGATTACAGGAATGTCGGTCCCGCCGTTTTCTGGGACCTGACGCTGCTTCGATCCGGTGACGAAATGACGTTGACGAGTGGCAGCAACCAGGTCCTGACCTACGTCGTCGATCAGGCCGAGGCGTTTCTGGCCTCGACACCACCAAGCGAATACACGTCGCCCGGCGGCGGTGAACAACTGACGCTGATTACGTGCTCCGGGTCGTATGTCGATGGCGCCTACGACGAGCGCCTGATCGTTCGCGCCTCACTCCGCCAGAACACCTGAGACCAGGGAGGCCATGGATCATGTTCCATGGCCTCCACTTCTGACTCGCCAATGCCCGCTCTAGCTCAGGACTTCGACCGCGAAGAACTGGGTGAGCTGGGTATCGCCGAAGTTGTTGTCGGACACGATCACCAGACTACGGTTCCCGTTTTCGAGTTCTGGTCCCCAGGCAATCGTCTCGAGATTGTCGACATAGTCCACCACTTCGGCAGGTTTGACATCCAGAACCAGGCGCTTGCTGACCGGGGTGTAGTCCACGCCCTGCAACCAGTCGAACGACTTGACGTCGGTTGCACCGGCAATATCGATTTCATAGATCTTGACGTCGTGGTTGAAGCCACCTTCGGCATCTTCGACGGTGGTTCGTTCGATAGTCAGGAATTTCGTCTCACCAACCGCCAGAATCTCGGTCACACCCGTCGTGAAAAAGCATCGGCCGGGCCGGGAATAGGTTCCAGCTCGTAGGTGAACTGACCCAGCATCTCACCGGATCGATCGAGTTGCGTGATCCGCGTCACCGCTCCATGCTCGACCGTTGCCGTCGATCCTTCCTGATACAGCGGTCCTTCCAGCGAAAGCCAGATCGATTGACCATCGACTGAGAAGGTTATCTCTTCGAAGACAAGGTTCTCCCGTGGTTCCGCCGTTTCTCCAGCTTCCTTGTCGAACACATCTGGCAATGATGGCTGCGCCACGAACGGATCGATCCGGATCGATTCAGGGTCCGGGATGTTTCCGCCAACGATTGCGCTCGGATACGGTTCTCCGTTGGCCTGCAGCAACGTAACAACGCTCTCCACGGTCACCGGCTCGATAGCCTCAGCGGTGTAGGGAATGTCCAGCGAATAGAAGCGAGCCGGTTGAAAGTCGGATCGATCGTAGCTCAGGGCGATCCATTGATTGGTGGTCGCATCGAAGACGATCCCGGACAATCCGCCGACCATGGTCTCCTCGAACATCAGGTCGGTTTCGAGAGTCTGCACACCAATCACCCGGAGTTCTCCCAGAGGTCCCTTGGGCGCGGGTGTCGCATCCTGGGCGACAACGAACGGACTGAACGCGACGACTGCTGAAAGAGCAAGGACCGGAGCGGAACAAAGTCAACGCTTCATCGAAACCTCCACAAACATACCCGCAACCTTCCGGCCACGCCGGAATCAAAGGTTCGGGTCGTTCAATGAATAGCAATCGGCTTCACAGAGTGTGTTAGCAAAGCATGAGCATTTGGCTGCAGGAGTGCGGATACATAACGAGGGCGCGAATCAGATTCGCGCCCTCGTGCATGTGTGTCCGGTTAGTCCTCTTCCTTGCCTGTTTTCGACGCTGCCTGAATCATCTCCACTACTCCGGCATCGGCCAGGGTCGTCGTGTCTCCCAGCGTGGTGCCAGATGCGATATCGCGCAGCAGCCGGCGCATGATCTTGCCCGACCGGGTCTTTGGCAGATCCGGCGTGAACATCAGGCGCTTCGGTTTCGCAATCGGACCGATCTTGGCCGCCACGTGCTCGCGAAGCTCGCGACCGAAGTGTTCGTCCGGATGCGCCCGACTCTTCAATGTCACGAAGGCGAAGATGGCCTCCCCGGTCAGTGCGTCCGGATGGCCGACAACTGCCGCCTCCGCCACCAGATCGTGCGACACTAGCGCACTTTCGATTTCTGTCGTACTCAGGCGATGACCGGACACGTTCATCACATCGTCGACCCGACCCAGAAGCCAGATACAACCGTCCAAATCCTTCTTCGCGCCGTCACCGGGGAAGTAGTATCCCTCGAACTTGCTCCAGTAGGTCGATGCGTAGCTATCGGGATCGCCGTAGATTCCGCGCAGCATCGATGGCCAGGGGTGTTTGAGCACGAGATACCCACCCGAACCATTTGGTACCGAGTTGCCCTGCTCGTCTACAACATCGGCCAACACTCCGGGAAGTGCATACGTTGCCGAGCCTGGTTTCGTCGTCGTCAGGCCAGGCAATGGTGAAATTAGGATCGAGCCGGTTTCTGTCTGCCACCAGGTGTCGACAATCGGCGCCGTTTCACCGCCGATGTACTTGTGGTACCAGATCCAGGCCTCCGGGTTGATCGGCTCACCAACGGTACCCAGCAACCGCAGCGAGGACAGATCGTGCAGGGCGGCGTGCTGGTGCCCTTCCTTCATGTGAGCCCGAATCGCGGTTGGAGCCGCGTAAAGGATCGTCGCCTTGTAGCGTTCGACGATCTCCCACCAGCGCTCCGGATTCGGCCAGGTGGGCGTCCCTTCATACATGACGCTTGTCGCACCATTGGCAAGTGGACCGTAGACGAT
>JBBJOX010000066.1:0-11634 GCA_037724245.1 Thermomicrobiales bacterium
TCGCAACCGTGATCGCCAACGCCTTCGACCACAGCCGTGGCGCCACTGTTCCGAACCATGAACCGCTCACCGACACGACCGGCAATAAAGGCGGTGCCACCGGTTGCACCGTAGAGCAGCGTATTCCCGGCGATCGCCTGAGGAACGCGGAAGGCGGCATCGGTGATCGGACGAATCCGGATTTCACCACCGGCCATACCCTTGCCGACATAGTCGTTCGCTTCTCCCTCGAGCTCGAGGTTCAATCCATTAACGAGGAATGCACCGAAACTCTGACCGGCACTGCCCTTCAGTCGAACAGTGACAGGCTCGAGCGGAGATGGCTGGGTTTCCCGAAGTTGCGTCATCCGACCCGATATACGCGCGCCAACCGTTCGATCCTTGGTGCTGATCACCCCGCTGATATCGACACCTCGACCAGACGCCAACGCTTCCTCGATCTGGGCGAGGAGATGCTTGTCGAGCGTTTCCTCGGCGTCGTGATTGATATCGAGAGATTTGCGACGTTCAAGTTCCGGTGCTGGTGCCGGGAGCAGCGACGAGAGATCGAGCAGCGCTGCACGCCCGGTCATCGGTTTCGTACCAAGCAGATCAGTGCGCCCGATCAATTCCTCGATCGATCTGGCTCCAAGTGCGGCCATCGTTTCGCGAATCGCCTGAACAAGCTGATGGAAGTAGCCGATGATCATTTCCGGCGTACCGGTGAACTTGGCTCGCAGATCGGCGCGTTGTGTTGCGATGCCGGTCGGGCAGGTGTTGAGATGGCACTGCCGCGCCATATCGCAACCCATCGCAACGAGCACGGATGTGCCGAATCCGAATTCATCGGCACCGAGCATCGCAGCGACCAGCACATCTTCCGGCGTCTTCAGTCCGCCGTCGGTCCGGAGGCGAACCCGTGAGCGCAAACCGTTCATGATCAGCGTTTGTTGCGTTTCGGCGAGCCCAAGCTCCCAGGGCACGCCGACATGCTTGATCGAGGCCAGCGGAGCTGCTCCGGTCCCACCGGAGTGACCCGCGATCAGGATGTAATCGGCACGCGCCTTGGCTACGCCAGCGGCAACGGTTCCGACGCCGGCCTCGGCCACCAGCTTGACCCCGATCTTTGCCCGTGGATTTATCTGACGCAGATCGTAGATCAACTGCGCAAGATCCTCGATACTGTAGATATCGTGATGCGGTGGCGGCGAGATCAGCGGCAAACCAGGAACCGCGTGGCGCATCCGGGCCACGAACTCGGTGACCTTGAAACCGGGCAACTGCCCGCCTTCACCGGGCTTCGCACCCTGAGCCACCTTGATTTCGAGTTCTTCCGCTTTCGACAGGTACCGAGCAGTGACCCCGAACCGACCTGATGCAACCTGCTTCACCTTGTTGTGTCGAACGTCCGGCCCTTCCTGGTCATACCAGGCTGGATTTTCGCCACCTTCGCCCGAATTCGAACGGGCACCGATGCGGTTCATTGCAATCGCCAGCGTCTGATGCGCTTCCGGACTCAACGATCCGAGCGACATTGCTGTCACAATGAACCGTTTGATGATCGCTTCCGCTGGCTCGACCTCGTCCACTGAAATGGCCGGACCAATCGGCTTGAGTTCGAGCAGATCACGGATAGCCGTCAGCGGTTGCTGGCGCACGAGTTCGCGATATTCCTCGTAGGCTGCCTTGTCATCTTCCTGACTGGCTTTCTGAATTGCCTTGACGAGGCTTGGCGCCCAGGCGTGGGCCTCACCGTCTTTCTTGAACTTGACGAGGCCATGATCGGGCAGCCGTGGCGCCATCTCGGTGAACGCTGCGTTGTGCCGCTGCCGGACGTCGGCTTCGATTTCATCGAGACCGATGCCGCCAAGACGCGATGGCGTACCTGTAAAATACGTCTCGACCAGATCAGTACTCAGACCGATCGCCTCGAAAATCTGTGCGCCGCGATACCCGCTGGCGGTCGAGATACCCATCTTCGCCGTGACTTTGAGAAAGCCGTACTCAAGGGAGTAGATGTAGTTGCGGCGGAGTTCCAGTGGTCGAGTCTGCTCATAACCACGGGTTCCTGCCAATGCCGCTGCCGCACCCAGCGCAAGATACGGATGGACCCCGCTGGCCCCGTAGCCAACGAGAATGGCGAACTGATGGACGTCCCAGACTTCACCGGTCTCGCAGACGATGTCGGCCTGATTGCGCAATCCTTCGCGGATGAGGTGATTGTGCGTCGCAGCCACCGCGAGTGACATCGGAATCGCCGCGTTTCTCTCGTCGAGCGCCGTATCGCTGAAGACGAGAAGCCCACTGCCAGATCGAACCGCAGCTTCGGCTTCGGCACAAACCCGGTCGAGCGCAGATTTGAGTTCCGGGGTGTTCCCCGAAACCGGGAAGACGGTGCGTATTTCGGTGACCATGATCGCGGTTTGCGCACGCAGGGCTTCGAGTTCGTTGGAAGCGAGAACCATGCTTCGCAGATGAATCAGCTTCGCCTGATCCTTCGATTCGACCAGTGGGTTGCCGCGTGGACCAATGTACGCATCGAGCGCCATCACCGATCGCTCACGCAAGGAATCGATCGCCGGATTCGTAACCTGGGCAAATCGCTGCCGAAAGTAGGCGGTCAGCGGTCGCGGAACTTCGGAAAGGACAGCCAGCGGGGCATCGTCTCCCATCGACCAGGTGGGCTCTTTTCGCTCGCCACCCATTGGCATCACGATCAGGCGGATGTCCTCGGCGGTGTAGCCAAAGGCCCGCTGCCGCGCCACAACCAGTGGGTCGGGCTTCGTCAGCGCGGCGCGAGTTTTGGCATCGGCATCGACCGGGACGATCGATGGTTCGTCCGGTTCCGGATCGACGTTGAGCTTGATCCGGCCAGCCGCCAGCCATTCCGCGTACGGCTGGCGACGGGAAACTTCCTTCTTCAACTCCTCGTTGCGAAGAACGACCCCGCGTGAGGTGTCGACGGCGATCATCTGGCCCGGGCCTAGACGACCCTTCTCGATGATTCTGGACTGATCGATGTTGACCGTTCCAGCCTCCGAACCGGCCACAAACCAGCCGTCGTCGGTAATCGCCCATCGCAATGGTCGAAGTCCGTTTCGATCGAGCGTCGCACCGGCGATGATGCCATCGGAAAAACCGAGCGCAGCCGGTCCATCCCATTGCTCGAGCAATCCGGCGTGAAAATCGTAAAAGGCGCGTCGCTCGGGGGCCATTTCCGGCAATTGTTCCCACGGTTCCGGAACAGCCATCATGAAGGCATGGGGCAACGATCGGTCACTGTGACGAATCAGTTCGATCGCATTGTCGAGAGAGAGCGAATCGCTGCCAGACATGCTGACAACTGGCAGCAGCGCCTCGGCCGGCGTGCCATCGGCCAGTTCCAGCTGGGACGAGCGCGATCGCATCCAGGTCCGATTTCCCTGCACCGTATTGATCTCGCCGTTGTGGGCGAGGAAGCGGAACGGCTGGGCCAACCCCCAGGTTGGAAAGGTGTTGGTGCTGTAGCGCTGATGGAACAGGG
Source organism: Thermomicrobiales bacterium (assembly GCA_037724245.1). GTDB lineage: Bacteria > Chloroflexota > Chloroflexia > Thermomicrobiales > UBA6265 > JBBJOX01. The sequence goes on from JBBJOX010000066.1 coordinate 3,503, forward strand.
CAATGGCACTCTCGACCAGCGGATTGCGCAGATCGAGATAGAAGGAATCGAGATCCTCGGGCAGGAAGAATCCCTTGTAGACGATCGTCCGGCTCGAGCATGAGGCAACGAACAGATCCTTGTCGGCAAACCCCGCAGCAACAGCCAGTCGCTCGATCGCGCGGCGTGCCAGCATCAGGCTCCGTTCAAAGTCTTCCGCGTCTGTTCCATCAGGCCGGAGGATGATCGCCTGGGCGATCTTCGGTCGGGTGTCGGCAGCAGTTGGTCCAAGCACGTCCGGATTGACCGGAACATCGCGCCAGACCTCGACCGACAGACCACGTTCCTGCATGCCCTGTTCGACGATCGAGCGGGCAGCGCGTTCACAATCCTGGTCGATCGGGAGAAAGACCATGGCCACGCCGTAGTCGCCAGGCTTCAGCTCTCGTCCCAGTTCACTGCTCAGGAAGGCATGTGGCAGTTGAAGCAAAATACCCGCGCCATCACCGGCACGTTCGTCGGCACCCACACCGCCGCGATGCGTCAGATTGACCAGACCGGCAATCGCCTTCTCGACGATGTCGCGCGATGGTTTTCCGGCGATGTCGACAACGAGACCGACTCCACAGGAGTCGCGTTCGTAGGCAGGGTCCCAAAGCGGTGCCGACCGCTGCTTCATTTCAAGGGAAGTCAATTGAGTTGGCAACATCATCTGCGGCGTCTTTCTTGTGTCACAGATACATGAACCTGTGACGCGGTACCAAACAAATCCGGCTACGGGGGCCTCAACGGCAAGATTTCGTGAATTTGATCACAAACAAAAGGAGGTGGAAAACGCAATCAGGTCAGGTTTGGCGCGATTCGTCCCGCAGCCAGCCTCACCAGATCGTCTACAAACTCCACCTCGTTGTGGGATGACACCAGTGTAGGTGGCGAGTTCTTGAGAACAAAGGTACAGAAAGCCAAGAATCTTCTGTATCGATTTTGGACTTTGTGCCCAAATTGAGTGATGTTTTGCACAAATGCGGAGTTATTGTGCAAAACAATCACCTGTTTGGGCCAGTTCCGAGTGCTGCTGCGACCTCCGGGTCCCTTTTGTGCGAATTGTCATAGACTTGAAGCGTGGCCTCGGCCCACCCGATTTGGATTTTCCGCCCATATTGTTCATAGTGTCACAAGTAGAAACTGTCGACTGCATCGACAACCTGCGCCGTTGGTACGCCTCCAGCGTTCCGCAGACACTGCCCACGACGTAGAAATGAGGGATCCTCCGGACATGACCGGCCTGCAAACTCCAACTCTTCCCTTCTCACCATCGGCCGACGTCCTGAACACCGTGCTCGCGCGCGTTGAGGATGAACGCGTTTCCCTGGTTGATCTTCAGTTTTCAGACGTCGCCGGCGGGATGAAATCGCTGACCATTCCGGCAGCTCTGCTTTCCCGCACCTTGCACGACGGCTATCGTTTCGACGGGGCCGCGATGTCTGGTGCTGCGCGCACAGTCGAAGTCGACCTGTATCTCAAGCCCGATGCCGAAACGCTAATGATCCTTCCTCAGATCGACGGCGATCCCAAGCGCGCCCAGATCTTCTGCTGGGTTGTGCGACGAGGCGGACAGCCGTTTGCCGGCGATCCCCGGGCGACCCTGCAACACCAGCTCGAGAAAGCGTCTGCGCTCGGTCTCGATTACCGGGTTGGTATCGAACTCGAGTTCTACCTGCTCGACCAGAGTGCTCCAAACGGGCTCAACTGGCTACCCGCCTTCGACAATCTCGGCTACTTCGATGCCGGCGAGGACGCGCTGTCACGAACCCGGCACGATATTCTCGAAACACTGCAAGCGCTTGGCATCGGGGTGGGTGGCGCCCACCACGAAACGGGACCTGGTCAGCAGGAAATCGACATTCAGCCTGCCGGTGGCATTCTGATCGCCGATCAACTGATCACGATTCGCCAAACCATCCGCGCCATCGCCCAGCGCCATGGGCTTCGCGCCACCTTCATGGCGAAACCGTTTGCCGATGCACCGGGTTCGGGGATGCACCTGTTCCAGCGTCTTCTGAATCTCACGAACGGGCAGGATCTGCTGCACGAACCAGGGTCGAATCACAATCTCTCGGCCACCGCGAGACATTTCATCGGCGGTCAACTTGCCAATGCCCGCGGCATGAGCGCGATCGTGAACACCACTGTCAATTCCTACAAGCGACTCGCCGATGGCCACCGCGCTCCCCGGCACGCTACCTGGGCGCGGGTCAGCCAGGGATCACTGATCCGGGTTCCCGCCGATATTTCCGGAGCAGCCACCGAAATCGAACTGCGCAGTCCCGACGCGATGGCCAATCCCTATCTCGCCATCACCGCGGCACTGGGTGCAGCGATAGACGGCATTCGCAATGCCGAAGAACCGATTGCCCCTCTGGACGAGAACCTGATCAAGTTCGACGACGAAGAACTCAATCGCCTGGGGATTCCGAAACTTCCGGCCACCCTCGGTGAGGCGCTCGATGCCTTCGCTACCAGCGACGAAATGAGAAACACCCTCGGCGACTACGTTCACGATCAACTGCTGTCGGTGAAGCAGGCCGAGTGGGCAGAATACCGACGACACGTCAGCCCATGGGAGCATATTCATTATGGCGATCTCTAACCCTCCCCCTCGTATGCCCTCGGAAGTAACGGTCATGATCACGGTCAACGATATCGTTCAGCGCGCACTGCCGGCCCAGAGTGTCGTGGTCGCTGGCTTCGCCGGGCTCGGTCGTGAAGTCAACTGGGCCACCCGCCTGCGTCCGGCGCCACCGGCCTTCGCCCATCTCTCCGGTGGAGAAATCGTGCTGCTTCCACCAAATGTGCTGGAGCTGCTGGATGAACGGCTGACGCTGGACGAAGCAATCCGCCAGCTGGCCAGTTTCGGTGTGGCCGCAGTCGCCATCGCCGGTCGGATCACCGATCAGGCCCGGGCTGCGGCCGACACCACGGGAGTGCCATTGATCCAGCTTCCGGGAACGATCGATTTTGGTGGTCTCGAGCGCGAAACCTCCCGCTACATCGCCGAACGACGACGGGAGATCCAGCGACTTGGTCAGGAAGCCGGTCGCCAGCTGATGGAACTTGCCATCGCCGGCGAACCGCTGACCGTTCTGGCCGAGGAACTGGCGCAACTCTCGGACCGTCCGGTAATTTTCGAAAGTCGCGACGGTCGTCTTCTCGCATTTCAGGCGCCAGCCTCGGCCGCGCCGTCCATCGATGCCTCGTTCGCACAGCATCTACTGGCCGATTCACGGGACACCGTCGCCAGTTGGCTCCGCTCGGTCGCTTCGACCAGCCTGGCAGAACCACCTACTGCCACTTACGCCACCGGTGAAAACTGGTTGCGCATCGTTGCGCCAATCAGTGGCCGCGAAGGATTGCTGGGAAGTGTTTCACTGATCGTGCGTCCAGGCACGGAAGCCATTGAGGACAGCCTCTTCGTGTCAAGAGGAGCCGCCGCCTGTGCTGTATCGCTTTCCCGTGAGCAGGCCGCAGCCGGTGCCCGGCGTGAAATCGAACTGAACGTGCTGGATGAGATTCTCGATGGCGCGTTGCGCTCGGAAGTCTCCCTGTTACAGCAGGCACAGCGACTGGGTCACGATCTGACCAAACTCCACGTCTCCCTGATCGCTCGGGTCGATTCACCTCCCGGTGCTCCAGCGCGGGCGCGGGATGGCCGATGGTCGGTGCTGGAAGAGGGCCTGAACCGGGCCGCCCGGACGCTCCATGCGCGAATTCTCTGGCGCGTCCGAAACACCAGTGCCGAAATTGTCTGGCCAATCGACGACGAAGCCCACCTCGAAGCCGTGATTCGCACCGTCAGCGACGACCTCAATGCAGCGGTCTCCGTCGGGACATCATCAGAAGTCGTGTCGCTTGGGGTCGGTCGTCCGCAACCCGGGATCGAGGGTATCCGGCGGTCGCATCAGGAAGCGCGACAGGCGCTGACGCTAGGGCGCCGCGTACAAGGTGCCGGGCATGTCACATCGTTCGAGCAGCTGGGAATCTATCGCCTGATATTCGCGGCGGAACCACTTCCCGAACTGCGACTCTTTCTTGACGAAGCCCTCGGCACGCTGATCACCTATGACAAGGTTCACGGTGCGGAACTGATCAAGACACTGGAATCGTTCTTCGCGGCGAACTGCAGTCCCAAGGAAGCAGCCTCACTGCTGCATGTCCATCGGAATACCGTGCTCTACCGGCTCGACCGGATTGGTGAAATCACCAAGCTCGATCTGAACGCTGCCGACGTTCGGCTACGTCTGCATCTGGCGTTGCATGTTCGACTGGCATTGAGCGTCTGAACCCGCTGAGTCAGGTCTGGTCGACGGTTTTGCGCCGTCGACTGACCATCGTGATCGCCGCATCCTTGTCCGGCACCTGGGTCGCAAGGAAGCCGCCGATAATCGCGAACCCGGCGGCGGCAATGAACGCAAGGCGATAGCCGGTCAGATTCGGTTCGCTGATTCCATTGACGATCTCGGTCGGCCCAACAAAAGCCAGGATGCTACTGATCACCGCAATTCCGATCGAACTGCCAATCTGCCGTTGCACACTCGTCAACGTCGTGGCCCGGCCAGTTTGTTCGCGCGAAATCGTCGCCAACGCGGCGGCCTGGTTCGGAATGAAGATATTTGCCATCCCAACCCCAACCAGGAACATGTAGATCCGGATCAGCCAGATATTGGTCGACTGCGAGACCGTCGCCAGGAGAAATGCTGAGCAGGCAACAATGATCATGCCTGCGATCATCAGACGTCGCGGAACGATCCTCGGATAGACCCGCGCCACCACCTGCGACGAGACGAGGACGCCAAGGGCCTCGGGGAAGGTCGCCAGACCAGATTGCAACGGCGAGAGTCCGCGCGCCTCCTGCAGGAACAACGGTGCCAGAAAGAGGATCCCGAGGAACCCGGCCGATGCAAAGAACGACGTCGTCAGCATGGTTCGGAAGAGGCGATTCGAAAGCAGCCGCAGCTGGATCATAGGCTCCGAAAGCCGCAGCTCAACGAAGACCAATATCACCAGCAGCACAACGCCAATGATGCCTGTCACCAAAATTTCCGGACTGGTCCAGCCACGCGCCGGACCTTCGCTCAGCGCGAACATCAATCCGGCGAACCCAACTCCGGCAAGGGCGAATCCGGCCAGATCGAACTTGCCGGATTGGCCTCCTTGTTCTCGTTGAGGAAGAAGAAGCCGACCACGAGCGCTCCCAAACCAACCGGAACGTTGACGAAGAAAATCCAGTGCCACGAAAGATGCTGGATCAGCAATCCACCGATCACCGGACCGAGCGCCGGACCAAGAATCGTCGCGAACATCAGGATCCGGGAAACACCGATTCGTTCCTCTGGCGGGAACGTGCGATAGAGCATCGCCATCCCGACCGGTGTCAGCAAACCGCCACCCGCGCCCTGCAGGATTCGGAAGATAACCAGTTGTTCCAGATTCTGCGAGATCCCACAGAGCATCGACGCCGTGGTGAAGATGGTCAATGCAATCAGGAAGGTGCGCTTGGTTCCGAACCGATCACCCATCCAGCCCGATATCGGAATGAAGACGGCGAGGCTGACGAGATAGCCAATGACGACCGACTGAATCTGCGTCGGCTGGACATTGAAGTCATTGGCCAGCGTGGCGAGGGCGACATTGACGACGGTTGAATCGAGCGAGTTCATGATCATGCCGCAGATGTAGACCACGGCGACAACGAAGCGCTGGTTTCTGAGTAAACGAATCACGGGATACTTCCAAATTTCGGGTTACACTCCTGATCCGCTGGTCAGGGAAGCGCCATTGTCGCGCAGCGCTGCACTCCCGACAAGCGACCGTGGCCCAGCGCCAGCAGACCTCTCCCATCACGGACGTGCTGTTGCCTTCGTCATTCTTCCTTCGTCAGAATGACGACGCAGATGGTGCACACGCGTTCGAGTCGTGAGTGCGCGGCAACTGTCGAACTTCCACATCTCCATACATTCACAACAGTTTCATCGCGGGACCATCGTTTCTCCTACCTATCGTCGAGTTGTGCCGGGCGGGTGGTGTCCGGTACGACATAGACAAGGGAGTAGGGACACATGACCCCGGGCACCATTCACGCGTTCACAGCACCTGTCGAAACAGCGAATCTCAACCCCGTGACCCAACTTCCAGTTCACCGAAAACCGGTGATCCGGAGTGAACAACTGAGCAAGGTGTTCGGTACTGGCGATGCTGCGGTGACCGCACTCGATGATGTGACGGTCTCATTCGAGGAAGGTCGATTCACCGCGATCATGGGTCCGTCCGGTTCCGGGAAGTCGACCCTGATGCACTGCCTCGCCGGACTCGATTCCGTGTCCCGAGGCAAGGTCTACATCGGCGATACCGATCTGACCACCCTCAACGATACGGAGCTGACCAAGCTGCGCCGACGACGCGTTGGCTTCGTCTTTCAATCGTTCAATCTCCTGCCCGCGTTCAGCGCAGAAGACAACATTCGAATGCCCCTGACCCTGGCTGGAATCCGCGAACCGAATACCGGCTGGTTCGATCAGTTGATCGATGCTCTCGGCATCCGCGATCGTTTGCTACACCGGCCCAGTGAGCTTTCCGGCGGTCAGCAGCAGCGTGTCGCGATTGCGAGAGCGCTGCTTACACGACCGGATGTCGTCTTTGCCGATGAACCGACGGGGAATCTCGATTCCCGAACCGGCATCCAGGTGCTCCAGTTTCTTCAGGCAAGTGTGCGCGACCTCGGTCAATCGATTGTGATGGTGACCCACGATCCACACGCCGCATCGTTCGCCGATCGGGTCGTTCTCCTGGCCGATGGCAAACTGGCCGGGAACCTGATCAACCCGACGCAGGATTCGGTGCTCGATGCACTGCGCGCGCTGGGAGATTGAGATGAAACACGTTCTGCAGAACATGCGCTACTACCGACGCAACTTCATCGCTGTTTCGATCGCAATCATTCTCGGCGTGGCTTTCGTTTCGATCAGCGTTCAGGCCGGAGCGATCATTCAACACACGCTCAGGAACACGGTTTCCGTGCAATACGCCGGAGCCGATCTCATCGTCTCCTCCTTCACCGGATCGATCGACGATGAGATCGTGAGTGAAGTCGGCGACTTCGAGGGGGTCGCCACCGCCGAGAAACGTATTGCCGTTTTCAGCGATGCGCAGGCTGGTTCGCGCAGTCAGTACACGATCCTCGCGCCGGTACCAGATGCGGAATCGATCAGGAACGAGCTGAGTCTGGACGAGGGGAGATTTCCGGAATCCAGCGGCGAGGTTGTTCTCCTCTCACAACTGGCCGATCACCTGAATATTGGCATCGGCGACGAGGTCGGGCTGACCCTTTACTCGAGTGCGGTGACATCGAACACGCCAGTGACGCTGGATGTCGTCGGGATCGTGGCCGGATCGAATGCCCTGGCCGAATCCTCGGCTCCGGACATGTACGGCTGGCCCGATCAGATTGTCGACTGGTCGGATGAGTTTTCACGATCGACACTCCTGATCACGACCGAACCGGATGTCGACCCTGCCCCACTTCTGGAGCGGATAGGCGACTCCGGTCAGGGTGATCTCGTTCCACGCACGCTCGACCAGCAGATCGACTTTGTGGTCGCCGATATTTCGAACGGAGCCGATATCCTCGGATATGGCTTGCTCGCGTTTGCGATCATTGCCCTCTTCGTCTGCGGCATGGTCATCGCGAACACCTTCTCGATTCTGGTCGCGCAGCGAAGTCGCAATCTCGCATTGCTGCGCTGCGTCGGCGCCACATCGTCCCAGATTCGCCGATCCGTTCTGACAGAAGCCGTGACCCTCGGGACGATCGCTTCGCTGGTCAGTATCGCCGGCGGATTGGTTCTGACAAACGGGGCGACGCGCATTCTGGCGGATCGCTTTCCGGATTCACGGATTGCAACCGACGTCGGTATATCGCTGGAAGCGACGCTGATTCCATTCATCCTCGGATTTGGCGCGACTATGCTGGCGGCACTCGGGCCTGCCAATGCCGCGACACGCGTCCCTCCACTCGCCGCATTGCGACCGACGACCGCGATCGCGCTTCGAAGCACGGTCGATGCGAAACGCCAGATCCTGACCTTGTTGCTGATCGG